>NZ_CAUQHZ010000013.1:0-104352 GCF_963518075.1 uncultured Plantibacter sp. | reverse complement strand
TCCCCGGTCCCTGAGCAACCCTCCCCGGTCCCTGAGCAACCCTCCCCGGTCCCTGAGCTTGTCGAAGGGCACACGGGAGAACCCCACGAATCCGGCGCCCTTCCTCCGCTCCCTGAGCCTGTCGAGGGGCCCACGAGGACACTTCCACAACCGGTGCGACTCGGCATCTGGAATGTCAGTGGTCCATGATGGACTGGTTCCATGACCGAGACCAGCACCACCGCGATCCGCGCGAGCGACGAATACGCCGCGCGCCTCGCGGAGTTCTCGGACCAGTACGCGGACATCCAGCGGCGTCGCGCCAAGCTGGACGCCGAGGAGGCCCGACTGCTCGCCCGCTCTGCCGCTTACGCGGACGCCTTCGCAGACGTCGCGGTTCCGGCGATCTTCCCGCCGGCTGAACGTCAGGCCCTCTCCCGCCGGTCGACCTGTGCGGCGCTCGCGATGGCGACACGGACGCCGGAACGGACGGTTCAGCGTGCGACCAACGATGCCGAACTGCTCGTCAACGAAGCGCCGACTGTGCTTGCCTCACTTGAGGCCGGTCGTATCTCCGCCCGTCATGCGCAGACCATCACGGACCAGCTCGGCGACGTGCCGACCGCAGGGCGAACGGTGTTCCTCGCTGAGGTCCTGCCGGTTGCGGAAGAGTCGACCAACGCGAACCTCCGCAGACGCGCCCGCATCCTGCGCGAGCGACTGCACCCCGAGTCGATCACCGCCCGCGCCCGGCGGTCCGAGGCGGACCGTCGGGTGGAGTTCGAGCCCGCAGCGGACGGCATGGCCTGGGTGCATCTGTTCACCACGGCGCCCATCGCCCAGGGCATCATCGAGCGCGTCGAGGCCGCCGCAGCGGAGTCACGCTCAGCCGGCGACACCCGCACGTGCGCACAACTGCAGGCCGACGCCCTCGCGGCGCTCGCGCTCACCGGAGTCACGCCCGACGACGTCATGACGAGCCCGGTCCTGCCGCACCCGGTCGAAGTGCAGGAGCACATCAAGCCGACCGTGCAGGTCACGGTGCCGGCGCTCACGATGGCCGGCGTGAGCGATGCCCCGGCGACGCTCGACGGCTACGGGCCCATCGACCCTGAGACCGCAGCACGTATCGCCGTGAACGCCCCCAGCTTCACCCGGATCCTCGTCCAACCGGAAACCGGCGCAGTCCTTTCCGTCGGGCGGGGCCAGTACCGCGTTCCGGCCGATCTGCAACGGGCGGTGCGCCTCCGGGACGGCACTTGTCGGGCACCGGGCTGCGGCAGACGGGCCAGAGCGTGTGACCTCGATCATTCGGTCGCGTGGGAAGACGGCGGGACGACAGATGTCGGCAATCTCGCGTGCCTGTGTCGACATCACCACCGGATGAAACACCTTCCCGGGTGGAATCTCGACCATGGGCCCGGCGGGGTGCTCGAGTGGACGACACCCGACGGCAGACACCACCGGACCGAACCCGATCCCGCGCCGTTCTGACCCCGCCGACGAAGGGGTTCCTCGTGGGCACGTCGACAGGCTCAGTGACCGGGAGAGGTATGGCCGTAACGATTCGGTCCTCGTCGGCGTTTCGACAGGCAGCCGGGCGTCCACCACCGGGCGCTTGCCCGGGCCGACGTCCACGGTTACGATTGGTCCAACCAATCCACCGGAGGACGCCATGGCATCGACGCCACTGCCCGCACACACCATCACCTTCGTCGGCATCGGCGCGATCGGCCTGCCGATGGCCACCCAGCTCGCCGCGGCCGGCCACCGGGTCACGGGCGTCGATCCCTTCCCCGCCGCACGGGAACGCGCGGCCGCCGCCGGGATCAGCGCGGTCGAATCCATCACCGAGGCACCGCAGGCCGACACCGTCGTGGTCATGGTCGCGACGCCCGACCAGCTCGCCGAACTCGTCACCCTCGCCATCGCCGACACCCACCCCGCCGGCCAGACCTGGATCATCATGAGCACCGTCGGCCCCGCCTCCGTGGTCGAGCAGGCCGACCGTCTCGAAGCCGCGGGCGCAGCGGTCGTCGACGCCCCGGTCACCGGCGGCGTGGCACGCGCAAGCACCGGCGAGCTCACCATGTTCGTTTCCGGATCCCCGAGCGCGACCGCCGCCGCATCCGAACCACTCGCCGCCCTCGGCACCGCCAGGATCGTCGGCGAAGCCATCGGGGACGGCCAGTCGATCAAGGTCGTCAACCAGCACCTCTGCGCCGTGCACATCGCCGCAGCCGCCGAGGCCCTCGCCCTCGCGTCCTCACTCGGACTCGACCCGGCGGCGGTCCTCCCCCTCGTCGAGTCCGGTGCAGCCGCGTCCTGGATGCTGTCGGACCGCGGACCCCGCATGCTGCAGGACACCGACGCCCCGGTGATGAGCCGTGTCGACATCTTCGTGAAGGACACGGGCCTCGTCGCCGATGCGGCGAGCGCCGCCGGAGCCGCGACCCCAGTCCTGGACGCAGCGCGCGAACGCTTCCTCGCCGCTGCAGCGTCGGGCCTCGGCGCACGCGACGACTCCCGCGTGATCGAGACCTACCAGGAGACCCACGCATGAAGACCCTCATCCTCGACGACGACACGTCGCATGGCCCAGGAACGCCGCGCAGGGCGCCCGGGATCGTCCGAGCTGACCGCGAACCCCGCCAGGAGACCCCCGCATGAAGACGATCATCCTCGACGACGACCCCACCGGCACGCAGTCGGCGTCCGGCGTCGACGTCCTCCTCGAATGGGACGCCGATCTCATCGAGCAGGCTCTCGACGGAGCCGACGCGGTCTACCTGCTCACGAACACCCGCGCCGTCCCCGAGGGGGAGGCAGTGGCGCTCCTCGAACGCACTCGAGCCGAGGCGGAGGAGGCGGGACGCCGTCTCGGCGAACGGGTGCACGTCGTCCTCCGAGGCGACTCGACCCTGCGCGGGCACGTGTTCCCCGAGACCGCCGTCTTCACCGCGGACCGCAGCGTCATCGTCTTCGTCCCGGCCTTCCCGGAGGGCGGGCGCACGACGATCGACGGCACCCACTACGTCCGCATCGGCGACGAGACGCTGCCGGCCCACGAGACGGAGTACGCCCAGGACCCCGTGTTCCCGTTCCGCTCGGGACACCTGCCGGACTACGTGCGCGAGCAGTCCGGTCGGGAGGCCGCCCGCTTCGGCCTGGCGGGTCTCCGCGACGGCGCCGCCGAGTTCCGTGCAGCTCTCCGTGATGCCGTTCCCGGAACGGTGCTCCTTCCGGACGCGGAGACCGGAGACGACGTGCGGATCATCGCGCAGGCCATCACGGCGGCGTGGGCCGACGGAGCCGACGTGGTCGTCCGGTCCGCGTCACCCCTCGCTGCAGCCATCGCGGGCGTCGAGAGCGACGGCCTCCTGCCCTCGCCGCTCGTCGCGGAGCCGGTCGCCGCGCTCCTCGTCTGCGGCTCCCATACCATCGGTGCGACGCGACAGCTCGCGCCCGTCGAGGCGGCGTTCGGTCCCGCCGAGATCGTCCCCACGAGCGACGCCCTCCAGGATGCCGTCGCCACCGGGCGGGCCGTGGCCGAGGCCGCTCGAGCGAGACTCACCGCGACGGGGTTCGCCGCGATCTCGTCCGAGCGGGAACGGGACGCCTCGCACAACACGCTCGACCACGGTGAGCGGGTGATGATCGCACTGACGTCGGCGACCGCTGCGCTCCGACGATCGGTTGAGGTCGTCGTGTCGAAGGGCGGCATCACCTCCGCCGAGGTCGCCCGGGTCGGACTCGGTGCACGGCGCGCTCGCGTCCTCGGACAGGTGCTGCCCGGGGTCTCGGTGTGGAGTGTGGTGACACCCGAGCACGAGGAGAAGCTCTACGTGGTCGTCCCGGGCAACGTCGGCGACCCGTCGACACTCGTCGACGTCCTCACCGCGCTCGGCCGGACCGCCTAGCGCCCGAGGATCTCCGACGCGTTGTGGTCGATCCACGCCATCAAGGGCATCAGGTGCTCGTTGAGGTCGCGACCGCGGTCACTCAGGCTGTACTCGACACGGGGCGGGATCTCGGGGTGCGCGACGCGGACGACGAGGCCGTCCTCCTCGAGCGTCCGGAGCGTCTGGGCCAGCATCTTCTCGCTGATGCCCTGGACCACCCGTCGCAGCTCACCCCAGCGATGGGTGCCGTCGGACAGCGCCAGGAGGACGAGGACGCCCCACTTGCTGGTCACGTGGTCGAGCACCGTGCGAGAGGGGCAGGCGGCCGGCAGGATGCCGTCGGTGAATCCGGGGCGTCTTCCCAGCTGCGCGTCCACGCTCGTCATGACTCATTCCTTACTCGTCGGACAGTAGCTTACCTCAAAGTGGGTACTGCAGATCGGGAAGTAATGTGATCGGAAGCGGGTTCCTCCTCAGCGAACCCCATCGAAAGGACCCTCACATGTCTCTCGTCGTCACCGGAGCCACCGGCCACCTCGGCCACCTCGTCGTCGAGCACCTGCTCGCCCGCGGCACCGACCCCGCCACCATCGTCGCCACCGGCCGCCGGACCGAGGCACTGGCCGATCTCGCCGCACAGGGCGTCCGTACCGCGAAGGTCGACTTCACCGACCCGGCCACCCTCGACGCCGCGCTCGAGGCCGGCGACACCCTGCTGCTCGTCTCCGGGAGCGAGGTCGGCCAGCGCGTCGCCCAGCACGCCGCCGTCATCGACGCCGCCAAGCGTGCCGGCGTCGCCCGCTTCGTCTACACGAGCGCGCTCCGGGCCGACACCTCCCCGCTGATCCTCGCCCCCGAGCACAAGGCGACCGAGGAGCTCATCCACGCGTCCGGCCTCCCCTTCACCATCCTCCGCAACGGCTGGTACACCGAGAACTACGGCCAGTCCGTCGACCAGGCCAAGGCGACCGGATCGTTCGTCGGGAGCGTCGGCGACGGGCTCGTGTCGAGCGCGTCTCGCACCGACTACGCGGAGGCGGCCGCCGTCGTCCTCACCACCGACGGCCACGAGGGCAAGGCCTACGAGCTCGCCGGCGACGTCGCGTGGTCGCACCCCGAGCTGGCGCAGGCGATCGGCGAGGTCGTCGGCCGAGAGGTCGTCTACCAGGACCTCTCGCCCGAGGACCACATGAAGGCCTTGCTGGCGGCCGGTCTCGACGAGGGCACCGCGGGCTTCGTCGTCGCGCTCGACGGCAACACCCGCGACGGCCTCCTCGCCGAGACGAGCGGCGACCTCGGTCGGTTGATCGGCCACCCCACGACGCCGCTGGTCGAGGGCTTGCGCACGCTCGTCGCCTGAGCCGCGTCGACATCTCCTGCAATCAGCCGGGCCCGGAGCGCACGCTCCGGGCCCGTTCGCGTGCGCTGACACTCCGGCTGAAGGATTCCGTTGCAGAAACGCGATCCGACGCACGAATCCGTCACCTCGATCCGGGTTATGCTCTCGATACCGCTAGCGCGCCGAGGGTGACGCGCCGGCCAGACGGCACCACCGACGCTTCGAGCAGGTGATATGACGAGCAACGCGGACACGGTCTTCACCGGAGGCACCGTCTTCCGGAACGCCCTGCTCACGCCGCAGAACGGTGCCGTCGCCATCTCCGACGGCCGGATCGTCGCCCTCGACGCTGACGCACACGCGGCGATCGGTCCCGACACCGAGATCGTGGACCTCCGAGGCGGTCTCCTGCTCCCCGGCTTCGTGGACGCGCACGTCCACCCGATCGAGGCCGGACTCGAACAGCTCGCGTGCGATCTGTCGGGCGAGCGCACCCCCGAGGGATACCTCGCCACGATCGCCGCTTACGCCGAGGCCCACCCCGAGCGCCCGTGGATCGTCGGCGGCGGCTGGCAACAGGCCGCCTTCCCCGGCGGCACCCCGCTCGCCGCGGAGCTCGACCGAGTGGTGCCGGACCGGCCCGTCTTCCTCCAGAATCGCGATCACCACGGAGCCTGGGTGAACACCGAGGCGCTCCGCCTCGCCGGCGTCGACCACACCACACCGGACCCCGCCGACGGCCGGATCGAACGGGACGCGGACGGCACCCCGAACGGCATGCTCCACGAGGGTGCCCGCTCGCTCGTGTCCCGGTTCGTCCCCGTCGACACCGACGAGGACGTCGCGGCCGCCCTCGTCGCAGCCCAGCAGACCCTCCACGGCTTCGGCGTCACCGGCTGGCAGGACGCGATCGTCGGCGACTACGGCAGCCACACCGATACGAGCGACGCCTACCTGCAGGCGATGGCGGACGGGTTGCTCATGAGCGACGTCGTGGGGGCGCTCTGGTGGGACCGGGATCGTGGACTCGAGCAGATCGACGAACTCATCGCTCGCCGCGACGCGATCGCACGCCGCGCCGCGGCCCTCGGGACGACGACCGGGCGCTTCACCGCGGGCACCGTCAAGATCATGCAGGACGGCATCCCCGAGAACCGGACCGCCGCGATGATCGACCCCTACCTGCGCACCTGTCACTGCGGAGACACCGCGCCCGAACGCGGCATCTCCTTCCTGGAGCCCGCGATCCTCGTCGAGGCGGTCACGAGGCTGGACGCCGCGGGGTTCCAGGTCCACTTCCACGCGATCGGCGACCGGGCGGTCCGCGAGTGCCTCGACGCCCTCGAGGCCGCGCGGGAGCGCAACGGCGAGAGCGACAACCGGCACCACATCGCGCACGCGCAGATCGTCCATCCCGACGACCTGCCGCGGTTCGCCCGACTCGGCGTCACGATGAACATGCAGGCGCTCTGGGCCACGTGGGAGCCCCAGATGGTCGAGCTGAACCTGCCGCTACTCGGCGACGAACGCGCCTCCTGGCAGTATCCGTTCGGCGATGCGGCACGACTCGGCACCCTGCTCTGTGCCGGATCGGACTGGCCCGTCACGACCCCCGACCCGTGGCAGGCCCTGCATGTGGCGGTCAACCGCACGCTGCCGGCCGACGATCCCGACCACCACCCCGAACCGCTCAACCCAGGACAGTCGCTGACGCTCGGAGCGGCGATCGCCGCGTACACGCACGGGTCCAACCGGATCGACCACCGCGACGACACCGGCGTGATCGAGGTCGGCGCCGTCGCAGACCTCGTCCTCGTCGACCGTGACCCGTTCGCCGGCCCCACCACCGAGATCGCGCACACCAGGACCGTCGGGACCTGGATCGCCGGACGCCGCGTCTTCACCTCCACCACCACATCAACCGAGCAAGGAACCTGACATGAAGAACCGATACCTGCTCCCGGCCGCACTCACGGCCGCCGCCGCGCTGCTGCTCACCGGCTGCGTCAACAACGAGGTCGCCACGCCCGACGCCACCGGCTCCACCGCCGCGGTGACCGTCGACAAGGCCGCCGAGGCGCTCCTCCCCGACGACATCCGTCAGGCCGGCAAGCTCATCCTCGGCACCGACGCGACCTACGCGCCCAATGAGTTCAAGGACGCGAACGGCGACCCGATCGGTTGGGAGATCGAGCTCGCCGACGCGATGGCCGGCAAGCTCGGCCTCACCACCGACTACCAGGTGGCGAAGTTCGACAACATCATCCCGAGCATCACCGGTGGCAAGTACGACGTCGGGCTGTCGTCGTTCTTCGACACCAAGGAGCGTCAGCAGCAGGTCGACATGATCGACTACTTCACGGCCGGGATCCAGTGGGCGACCCTGGCGGGCAAGTCCGTCGACCCCGACAACGCCTGCGGGCTGAAGGTCGCCGTCCAGAACGGCACGACGGAGGCCCTCGACGACGTCCCCGCCAAGTCGCAGGCCTGCACCGACGCCGGTAAGCCGGCGATCGAGGCCCTCGGCTACGACACGCAGGACGAGGCCACGGCTGCAGTCACACTCGGCCGCGCCGACGCGATGACCGCCGACTCCCCGGTCGTGCAGTACGCCGTCCAGCAGAGCGACGGCAAGCTCGAACTCTCCGGTGACGTCTACTCCACGTTCCTCTACGGCATGCCGATCGCGAAGGACCGTGGCGACCTCGGCAAGGCCCTCCAGGCCGCCCTGCAGTCCCTCATGGACGACGGCACCTACGGCTCGATCCTGAGCAAGTGGGGCGTCGAGTCCGGCGCCCTCGACAAGATCGACATCAACGGCGCGACGAGCTGACCGTGAGCGACTCCAGAATCACCGGGACGGCGTCCGCGCCCCCGGTGCCGTTGAAGGTCGTCAAGCTCCGCCATCCCTGGCGGAACGTGTTCGCCGTCATCATCGTGCTGTTGCTCGTCGCGTTCGTGGTCGACGCGGCGACGCGGCCGGCGTACGACTGGCCGGCCGTCGGCAAGTACGTCTTCGACCGGCGGATCACCATGGCAGCGCTCATCACGCTGCAGCTGACGGTGTACTCGATGATCGGCGCCATCGTCCTCGGCGTCGTGCTCGCGATCATGCGGCTGTCGCCGAACCCGGTGCTCAAGGCCATCGCGTGGGGCTTCGTCTGGCTGTTCCGCGGGACGCCGGTCTACGTGCAGCTGGTCTTCTGGGGCCTGCTCGCGACGATCTATCCGACGCTCAACATCGGACTGCCCTTCCTCCCGCCGATCGCGCAGCTGCCGACCGATGCCGCGCTGAACACGTTCTGGATCGCCGTCATCGGGCTGGCACTCAACGAGGCCGCCTACATGTCGGAGATCGTGCGCGCCGGTCTGCTGTCGGTGGACCGCGGACAGGAGGAGGCGTCGACGGCGCTCGGGATGAGCTGGGCGCAGACGATGCGGCGGGTCATCCTGCCGCAGTCGATGCGGATCATCATCCCGCCGACCGGCAACGAGGTGATCTCGATGCTCAAGACCACGTCGCTCGTGACGGCCGTCCCGTTCACGCAGGAGCTCTACACGAGATCGCGGGACATCTCGTCCGAGACGTTCAACCCGATCCCGTTGCTCATCGTCGCGTCGCTCTGGTACCTGCTGTTCACCTCGATCCTGATGGTGGGGCAGTACTTCCTGGAGAAGCGGTTCGCGCGCGGCCTCACCCGGATCGACGCGGGGGCACCCGTCACGACCGAGGCCATCCAGGTCCAGGAGGCGGAGGCGCGCGCCAAGCAGAGCCCAACCGACGGCGAGAGCGGAGAACGACGATGACGATCACGGACACGATCGACATGGTCCGCGCGGAGGGCGTGGTGAAGTCCTTCGGCTCGAACACGGTCCTCAAGGACATCTCCCTGACGGTACGACGCGGCGAGGTCATGTGCCTGGTCGGGCCGTCGGGCTCCGGCAAGTCGACCTTCCTGCGCTGCATCAACCACCTGGAGCGGGTCGACGGCGGACGGTTGCTCGTCGAGGGGGACCTCATCGGCTACCGCGAGCGAGGCGACACGCTCTACGAGTTGAAGCCCAAGGAGGCGGCGAAGCAGCGGCGCGACATCGGTATGGTGTTCCAGCGGTTCAACCTGTTCCCGCATATGACGGCGCTCGAGAACATCATCGAGGCGCCCATGCAGGTGAAGGGTCAACGGCGAGCGGTCGCCGAGCAGCGCGGCCGGGAACTCCTGGACCGGGTCGGTCTGAGCGACAAGGCGGCTGCATACCCCGGTCACCTGTCGGGCGGTCAGCAGCAGCGGGTCGCGATCGCGCGGGCCCTCGCGATGGATCCGAAGCTCATGCTGTTCGACGAGCCGACCTCGGCACTCGATCCGGAGCTGGTCGGCGAGGTCCTCGACGTCATGAAGGGGCTCGCGAAGGACGGCATGACGATGATCGTCGTGACGCACGAGATGGGGTTCGCCCGAGAGGTGGCCGACTCGCTCGTGTTCATGGACGGCGGCGTGGTCGTGGAGACGGGAGCGCCCCGCGAGGTGCTCGCCAATCCGCAGCACGCCAGGACACGCGCGTTCCTGTCGAAAGTGTTGTGAGCACGAACGCCGCCCGCTCTCCCAGACTGGGGCGAGCGGGCGGCGTTCTGCCCGAGGACGGACGGGCGAAGGGGCTCAGTGGAGCTTCTTCTGGACTTCCTTCTGGGCCTTCGCCGTGGCCTTCTTCGAGTTCTTCACGGCCTTCTTGCGCGCCTTCTCGACGCGAGGGTCGTTCCAGAACTCTTCTGCGGCGTGCTTGATCTCGCGGTACCGGGTGCGTCCGGCCTTCGCGCCGAGCGTGTAGGCACCGAAGGCGATGAGGCCGACGATGATGAGGAGGATCTTCTTACCCATGATGTTGCTCCCTCTCCCACGGATCGCCGTGGGGCGTTGATGTGTCCCGATGGTTCATCCCGCGACACTGGCATTCTGCGACGCGCGGCTGCGGATCAGCCGATTCGGACGGGGGCTTGCAATTGCACCGGCATGTCCGGATCAGTGACGGTCACTGGAGGACGCGCTTCGGCTTGGCGGCGCGGAAGCCGCCACCGACCTCGACGAGGACGGGGAGTTCGACGCCGAGCAGGCGGTCGAGCGACTCCACCGCCGTGCTGACGGTCTCCACCGCCGTGCGGGGTGAGACGCCACGCCGGCAGGTGACGGCGACCTTGAGCGCCTGCGCCCGGTTCACGTCCCAGGCGGAGACGCGGACGGACGAGAACGCCTCGGTGTCGTCGAGGGCATCGCCGAGCGCGTTGGCCGCGACGTCCGTCTCGAGCACGATGTCGCCGTGCTCGACGGTCGCGCGATGCACGACGCCGGAACGGCCACGACCCTGACGCAGGACGAACGAGATGAGCAGGGCGGCGACGACCACGAGCAGCACGATCCCGGCGATCGGGACGAGGACCGGGGCCGTCTGACCGGCGTCCGCGCTGGACACCGCTGCGAACGGGTTCCAGGCGAACCAGCCGTCGACCGTGTCGAGCACGGCGGCCCGATTGTCGCGCCACCAGTCGGCGACGACGGGCACGGTGACGACGGCGAGCGCCGCCGCCCCGATCACGACGAACACGAGTCCGATGAGGAGGATGAGCAGACGGTTCAGTCCGCGGTTGGTGGAGTTCACTGTCCGACCTTCCCGTTCGACGAGATGGAGGTGGTCGCCCGGAGCGGCGGCTGCAGGCCGAACGCGTCGAGGTCTGCGGCGACGGCGCGGTCGACTTCGGACCGGTCGACGCGCATGCCGCTGGCCGGGGTGATCCGGATCGCTGCGGTCCGCCGCCCGACGGCCACGGAGGTGCCGTCGGGATGCGTGGCCGCCGTCGTCGAAGCGCGCTGCGCGAGGGCCGACGCGATGACCTCGTCATCGACGACCGCGAGTACGCGCCCGGTCGACAACAGGTGGCGGTGACGACGTCCCGGTCCGAGCGCGATCCCGATGAGGACCGCTCCGAGCAGGAGCACGAGTGCCCCCGCGACACCGAGGATGACCGGTTGTGTCGACGGCAGGCTCGCCGCGGCTCCCGGGATCTCACCCGGGGCGACGAGGAGCGGGCGGACGCCGATGAGGGCGAGCACCGTCTCCACGGCGGTCCAGAGCGCGACGAGCACGAGCAGGACCGCGAGGAGGATCGCGGCGGTCGAGCGCGGCGAGTGCAGTTCGCGGCGAGCCAGGCGCCGGAGCACCCTCGTCGGGCCGGCGGCCGGGGTCGTGGCTGCGGTGGCGGTCATGAGACGCGTCCTTCCTGGTCGATCTCGAGTCCGCTCACGCGGATGGAGACGCGCGAGACGCTCGAACCGGACAGCTGCTCGACGCGAGCGGCGATGGCACCGGTGGCGGCCGAGACGCGCTCGACGATGGAGCCCCCTGAGCGCTGGAGCGCGTCGGGGGTGGCCGAGACGCGCGACAGTGGGATCGCACGCATCGGCGAGGTGACGATGAGCGCGAGCGCGCCCTGGTCGTCGGCGAGCTCGACCTTCACACGTCCCGCCGGGACCCCGAGCGACTCGGCCGCGATGTTCACGGCGACGTGCTCGAGGGCCTTCGCGGTGATCCGCGTCCGGCCCGGCCCGCCGTGCGGGTGCACGACGGGCGCTTCGGCGACCGAGGGGACTCCCCGGTCGAGGACGGCGGTGGTCATGACGAGACGCGCTTCCCGCGGACGGCGTCGACGATCGCGTTCAGGTCGGTCTGGCCGGTGACGATGCGGGCCACGAGGGCGCCGATCCCCATCGCGACCGCGACGAACACGAACGCCCAGAACCCGAAGGCGACCCAGCTGAGTGCGAGGACGGCTCCGATCAGGATGCCGGTGTTGGTGGCGGTCACTGGACTCGCGCCTCGGCGTTCTGGTCCTCGTCGTCGGACGGGATGAAGACGTCGCTGACGGTCACGTTGACCTCGGTGACCTCCATGCCGACGAACTGCTCGATCGCGCGGATGATCGAGGCGCGGACCTCGCTCGCGACGGCCTGCAGGTCCACCGGGTAGTCGGCGACGATCACGACGTCGACGGCGACCTGGGTCTCGCCGACCTCGACGCGGATGCCCTGCGACAGGTCGGAGGAGCCGATGGCGTCGCGGATGGCACCGAAGGCACGGGCTGCGCCACCACCGAGGGCGTGCACGCCGCGGACCTCGCGGGCTGCGATGCCGGCGATCTTCGCTACCACGCCGTTGTCGATGACCGTCTTGCCGTGGGTGTTCGTCTGCGTGGCGGCGTTGTTCTCGCCGACGACACCCTTCGTGACGGTGGGCTTCGGGGAGTTGGTGGTGTTCGACATGGTGTTGCCCTTCCTGGTTCGTCTCGAGCGAGCGGTTGATCGCTTCGTTGGTGATAGGACGCAACCATCGCACCGATCGTCACGGTCGATCTCGAAGCTCGTGAAGAGACCTCGAATCCTGCACCGCACCGTGACGAATCGGCGTCGACCTCCGACGCCCATCCGAGGATCTGTTCGTCGCTGCACGCCGCTAAGATTGGTGGGTCCGGCATCCCACCACTTCCTTTGGAGTCCTGCCCTCGTGACGACCACCACCCCCACCAGCTCCGCCGTCGCCGACACCGTCGAGAACGCCGTCGCGACACCGGACCGCGAGCAGCCCTACGGCGCCCTCGGCTTGAAGGCCGACGAGTACGCGAAGATCCGCGAGATCCTCGGCCGTCGTCCCACGAGCGGCGAGCTCGCCATGTACTCGGTCATGTGGAGCGAGCACTGCTCCTACAAGTCCAGCAAGATCTACCTGCGCCAGTTCGGCCAGAAGGTCACCGACGAGATGAAGAAGAACCTCATGGTCGGCATGGGCGAGAACGCCGGCGTCATCGACGTCGGTGAGGGCTGGGCCGTGACCTTCAAGGTCGAGAGCCACAACCACCCCTCCTACATCGAGCCCTTCCAGGGTGCGGCCACGGGCGTCGGCGGCATCGTCCGCGACATCATCTCGATGGGTGCCCGACCGGTCGCCGTCATGGACCAGCTCCGTTTCGGCGACATCGACCACCCCGACACCGCACGCGTCGTGCACGGCGTCACCGCCGGCATCTCCTCCTACGGCAACTGCCTGGGCCTGCCGAACATCGGTGGCGAGACCTACTTCGACAAGGTGTACCAGGGCAACCCGCTGGTCAACGCCCTGTCGGTCGGCGTCCTGCGTCACGAGGACCTCCGCCTCGCCAACGCCTCGGGTGTCGGCAACAAGATCGTCCTCTTCGGTGCCCGCACCGGTGGCGACGGCATCGGCGGCGCCTCCATCCTCGCGTCCGACTCCTTCGACGCGAACGGCCCGACGAAGCGTCCGGCCGTCCAGGTCGGCGACCCGTTCGCCGAGAAGGTGCTCATCGAGTGCTGCCTCGAGCTCTACCGCGACAGCCTCGTCGAGGGCATCCAGGACCTCGGTGCCGCCGGCATCTCCTGCGCCACGAGCGAGCTCGCGGCCAACGGCGACGGCGGCATGTTCGTCGAGCTGTCGCACGTGCTGCTGCGCGACCCCTCGCTGACGCCTGAGGAGATCCTCATGTCGGAGTCGCAGGAGCGCATGATGGCCGTCGTCGAGCCGGGCAAGCTCGACGCGTTCCTCGCCGTCACCGACAAGTGGGACGTCGAGACCTCGGTGCTCGGTGAGGTCACCGACACCGGCCGCCTCGTCATCAACTGGCACGGCGAGGAGATCGTCAACGTCGACCCCTCGACCGTCGCGGTCGACGGCCCGGTCTACGAGCGCCCGGTCGCCTACCCCACCTGGATCGACGCACTGCAGGCCGACTCCGCCTCGGCCCTCCCCCGCACCGACGCCCCTGCCGAGCTGGAGCAGCAGTTCCGCTCCCTCCTCGGATCGGCGAACCTCGCGGACAAGAGCTGGATCACCAACCAGTACGACTACTACGTGATGGGCAACACCGCGCTGTCCTTCCCCGACGACGGCGGCATGATCCGCGTCGACGAGGAGTCCGGCCTCGGCTTCGCCATCGCGACCGACGCGAACGGCCGCTACTGCCAGCTCGACCCGCGCCAGGGTGCACAGCTCGCGCTCGCGGAGGCCTACCGCAACGTCGCCGTCACCGGTGCCGTCCCGGCCGCCGTCACCGACTGCCTGAACTTCGGCTCGCCGGAGAACCCCGAGGTCATGTGGCAGTTCTCCGAGGCCGTCGCCGGCCTGTCGGACGCCTGCCTCGAGCTCGGCGTGCCCGTCACCGGCGGCAACGTGTCGTTCTACAACCAGACGGGCGACGTCCCGATCTTCCCGACGCCCGTCGTCGGCGTCCTCGGCGTGATCGACGACGTCGCGCGCCGCATCCCGAGCGGCTGGCAGGACGAGGGCGACAACCTCTACCTCCTCGGCACCACGTCACTCGAGCTCGACGGCTCCGCCTGGGCCGGGACGATCCACGACCACCTGGGTGGTCTGCCACCGAAGGTCGACCTCGCCGGCGAGAAGACGCTGGCCGAGCTGCTGCACGCCGCGGCCAAGGAGGGCCTCGTGTCCTCCGCCCACGACCTCTCCGACGGCGGTCTCGCTCAGGCGCTCGCGGAGAGCGTCATGCGCTTCGGTGTCGGTGCCCGGGTCTTCCTCGGTGAGCTGCTCGCGCGCGACGGCGTCGACCTCACGACGGCGCTCTTCTCCGAGTCCACCGGACGCGTCATCGTCTCGGTGCCGCGCGAGGACGACGTCAAGTTCCAGGGCCTGTGCGAGGGCCGCGGCTACCCGGTGCTCCGCATCGGCGTGACCGACGCCTCGGCCGTCGGCGACGCGACCGAGCCCGCCCTCGAGATCCAGGACGTCCTGACCATCCCGGTCTCCGAACTGCGTCGGGTCTCGAAGAGCGTGCTCCCCGAGCGGTTCGGCCCGGTCATCGGCTGAGCGACCCGACTCCACACAGCCCCTGCGCCCGACGGCGTGGGGGCTGTGTCGTTCTCGGGGCTGCGTCGTCGCTGGATGGACCTCGAGACGCCGGGTGGGCGGATACCCGAAACCCACCCACCCGACTCACCACCGGGCGCTCGAGCCAGGAACCCGAATGTCCTGACCGGCGTCTCCGGCAGTGGTGTCGCAAGCGACACCTTCAGCATATCAGCATTTGGAATGCTTCACGGAAGCGTGGCGGCCATGCCCCACAGTCGCTCGACGGCCAGCTCCGCGGCGATCGCGTCCCCCTCCGCGACCGCGTCCCGGAGGATCGGGAAGTCCACCGCCAGCGACGGCCAATCGAGCCAGTCGGTGTCGGCGGTGACCTCCAGTTGCGGCGACAGGAGCGCGAGTGCGTCGCGAGCGGTCGTGACCAGGATGCGATTCGGACAGAGGGCGACGAGATGGTCCATGAGCGGCCATGAGAGCTCGGCGTAGGCGACCGGGTCCTGCAGGCCGATCACTCGCGACACCTCGTCCAGCTCGGCGACGAGCGCCGCTCGGTCGGTGTCCTCGAGGACGGGCACGGTCACGCGCGTCACGCCACCCAGCAGCGCCCCGAGCGTCTGGAACAGATGGATCCGCCGATGGCGGGGTCTGCTGGCCGCCGAATCCGCCGACATGCGTCCCACCTTCCTGCCGTTCCAGGTCAACCCGTGCGCGTCAGGATAGCAAGGCTCAGCGCGCCCGACGACACCTGTGCATCCGGCATGTTCTACAACACATGAGGCACAAAACTATCCAACACACCTTGGATATCGGTATTCTGAAGTGGTCATATCCCAGCTCGACGATCGGAGTCCCATGCCTGTTCCCAAAACCGTCGAGACGAGCCCTCGGAAGCTCCTGCGCGACATCGTCTTCGAGCAGCTCCTGACCGCCATCGAGGACGGCACCCTCGAGCCCGGGGAACGCCTCAATGACGAGGAGCTCGAGAAGTGGCTCGGTGTCTCGAGGACCCCGATCCGCGAAGCGATCAGCAAGCTCGCCGACATCGGACTGGTCGAGACCGCCCCGCAGCGGTACACCCGCGTCGCGAAGCCCACCGCCGAGCAGTACGCGGAAGCACTGCGCCTCCTGAACGGATTCCACGAGCTCAGCGCGCGGTGGAGCATCCCGCAGTTCACCGACGAGGACGTCGCGGCGTTCCGCGAGCTCGGCGACGCGGTGCTCGCGGACATCGAAGCGCGTGACAAGCACGTCCTCCGGTCGTCCTCCGCCTTCGCCGACTTCATGGTCGAGCGCTCGGGCAACTCGCTGCTGCAGCAGGTCGCCCGTCAGATGAACACCCGGGTGACCTACACCTCACTGCCGACGATCGACTTCTTCCAGTGGGACATCTTCGCCGCGTACGTCACCGGACTGGTCGCGGCCGCCGAGGCACGCAGCGCCGAGGACGCCGAGCGCGTCATGCGCAAGCAGGCCGAGGCCACCGACGCCTTCCTCGAGCAGGTCATCGCCGCCGGTGGAGCATTGCCCGCCGAGAGCTAGCCGGCGAACGCTGTCGAACAGCGGACCGTCACAGAGCCGCCTCCCGATCGGGAGGCGGCTCTGCACGTTGTACGGTGGACCGTCGGTCGCGTGACCGCGCATCATCTGGCCACGGACCCGATCGGAGCACTGCAGTGGGGATCCTCCTCTGGCTCTTCGACGCGACGTTCAGGGTCGGCGACCAGGTGGTCCTCTGGCGGGAGGTCGTCGGCAACCTGTTCGGCCTGGCGAGCGCCCTCGGTGGCATGCGTCGCCGCGCCTGGGCCTGGCCCGTCGGCATCATCGGGAACGCGCTCCTCCTGACCGTCTTCCTCGGCGCGGTCTTCCACACGCCGAACCCGACCAACCTCCTGGGACAGGCGGGCCGCCAGCTCATGTTCATCGTCGTGTCGATCTACGGCTGGGTGCAGTGGCGACGGGTCGAACGGGTCGAGGCGACGACCGGTCCGGTCGCCGTGATCCGGCCCCGCTGGGCAGGCTGGCGGGTGCGGCTCGTCCTCGTCGGCCTCCTGCTCGGCGGCACGCTGCTCCTGATCCCCGTGTTCCGGGCACTCGGTTCCTACGAGCCGGTCTGGGCCGACGCCTGGATCTTCATGGGATCCCTCCTCGCCACCTGGGGGATGGCGAAACGTTGGGTGGAGTTCTGGCTCATCTGGGTCGCGGTCGACCTGGTCGGCGTGCCGCTCCTGTTCGGCGCCGGGTACTGGGTCTCGGCGTCGATGTACCTGTTCTACGGGGCGTTCACCCTCGCCGGCTTCTTCGTGTGGGCCCGCGGCGAGCGCGTCGTCACGGCGCGCTGAGCTGACGCCGCCGCATCCATGTCCGGGCGGTGCGGCGGGAACGTGACCGTCACCACCAGCCCTCCCTCCGACCGCGCGGTGAGCTCGAGCGCAGCCCCGTGCACCTCGGCGATGCTCTCCACGATGGCGAGTCCGAGCCCGCGTGACCGCTCCGGACCGCGCGCGACCCGGCCGCCGGCGCGGTAGAACGGCTCGGTGAGCCTCGCGACCACGTCCGCCGGGATCGACTCGCCGGAGTTCTCGACCCGGAGGACGACCGCGCCGCCCGCCGGCCCGCCCGACCGGCGCACCGAGACCCGCACGAAACCACCGTCGACGTTGTGCCGGACGGCGTTCTGCAGGAGGTTCCCGCACAGCTGATGCAGCATGGCCTCGTCGCCCCAGACCGCGAGATCCTGTACCTCGGCCGTGCAGTCGATCCCGCGCGCTCGAGCCGCTGAGGCCGCGGCGACGCAGGCGTCGGAGGCCAGCTCTCCGAGTGCCACGGTCTCACCCCGCAGCTCCGAGTGCTCGAGGTCGGCGAGGTCGAGGACGGCCTCGACGGTCTGGATGCTGCGCGTGTTCGTCTCACGGAGTCGGGCGATGAGTCCCCTGACGGTCTGTTCGTCCAGGTCGTCGCTGGTCGCCGCGACGTCGAGCATCGCCTGGGTCGTCGCGAGCGGGGTCCGCAGCTCATGCGAGGCGTTCGCCGCGAACCGTTGGTGGGCGCGGAACGACCGGTCGAGCCGTTCGAGCATGTGGTCGAAGGTGTCGGAGAGGTCGGTGATCTCGTCCCGCGGGCCCGCGAGGGCGACCCGATGGTCGAAGGATCCGGTCGCCGCCCGCTGCGCGGCCACGTTGATCTCGTGCAACGGACGCAGCAGCCGGCCCGACAGGATCCATCCGCCCCACGCGCTCGCCGCCGCGAGGACGACGAGCACGATGAGCGACCAGACGAGCAGCGTGTTCAGGATGTCGCTCTGGTCCGAGACGACGAGTGCCGCTGCACCGTTCGCCGAGGTCAGCCCCTCCACCGGCTGATAGGTGGCCGCCCCGGCGGCCTCGGTCGGCACGGTCGCCTGCAGCCAGGTCGCGCCGTCCATGGCCGCATCGGCCCGCACCGCGGTGATCGCGTACGTCGGGACGTACCGCATGAAGGCGTAGATGAGCGCGAGCATGATCGAGCCGGCGACCGTGAACAGCAACGCGTACGTCAGCGTCAAACGCGTGCGCACCGTCAAGCGGTTCGGGCGGCTGAGCAACCCCGCGGCGTCGGAACGGGGCATCAGTCGCCCTCGATCCGGTAGCCCGCGCCCGGGACGGTCGTGATCACCCACGGCGAGCCGAGGCGTCGGCGGAGGTTCGAGATGGTCACGCGGATGGTGTTCGTGAACGGGTCGACGTTCTCGTCCCAGGCCTTCTCGAGGAGGGTCTCGGCGCTCACGACCCCGCCGTCGGCGAGCAGCAGCTGCTCGAGGACCGCGAACTCCTTCCGTGACAGCTTCACGTACACGCCGTCGCGGGAGACCTCCCGCCGGAACGGGTCGAGTCGCACTCCCGCGCGCTCGAGGACCGGAGGGCGCGACTCCGCCGTGCGCCGGGCGAGCGCGCGGAGCCTGGCCACGAGCTCCGGGAACTCGAACGGCTTCACCAGGTAGTCGTCGGCGCCGAGGCCGAGGCCGGACACGGTGTCGTCGAGTCGACGTGCCGCCGTCAGCATCATGACGCGCACACCGGGATGCTCGGCGACCACCGTTCGGCACACGTCATCGCCGTGGGTGCCCGGCAGGTCCCGATCGAGGAGCAGGACGTCGTAGTCGTTGATCGTGAGCGCCTCGAGCGCTGCGTCGCCGTCGTGGACGACGTCCGCGGCGATCGCCTCCTGCCGGAGGCCGGCTCGGACCGCCTCGGCCAGGTAGACCTCGTCCTCGGCAACCAGGACGCGCATGATGTTCCTCTCGATTGGGTGTGGTGACTCCGGGATCGTACGGACGCCGATCGAGCAACCCCCGAGTGTCGGTTATCTATCGTGCCGTTCGGGACGTTCAGAGAACGTCAACGTTTTCCTTGACGCCCGGACAACGCGCCGCCGAGTGGACTGGTAGTCACCAGTCAGCCCCACCCACTGAGGAGTGCAGATGTCCGACATCACCATCACCCGTTCCGTCCGCCGTCCGGCCGGCAGACTCGCCGCCCTCATCGCGATCCCGTTGCTCATCGGATCGTTGGCCGCGTGCGCATCGGGCTCACCCGGATCCGAGCCGGGCTCGAAGACGCCGTCCACGGTTCAGAGCTTCGAGGACTGGCAGCTCGCCTTCGCCTCCTGCATGCGCGACGAGGGCGTGGACATGCCCGACCCCGGCAAGGACGGCTCCGGCGCCGCGATCAGTCTCGGCGATGCGGACGCGGAAGCCTTCACCGCTGCTTCCAAGACGTGCACCGACAAGCTCGGAGCCCCGCCCGCACCGGCGGGCGGCGACGTGCCCGTCTCGGACCGGTTCGAAGAACAGCTCCAGATGGCCGAGTGCTTCCGCGAGAACGGCATCGACGTCCCCGACCCGGTGAAGGGTGAGGCGATGAACATTCCGAGCGACGTGCCTGAAGACGTGCTCGACGCCTGCGGCCTCGACATGAGCAACGGCAGCTCACTCGGCTCGACGGACCGATGACCGACCGCCGCCGGATCATCGCAGCCCTCTGCGTCGGCGCCGTCCTGATCTCGGGCGGCGCCGTCGCGAGCATCGCCGTGCTCTCCTCGGCCGGGGCGACCAGTCAGGAAGAGCCCTCGAACACCGTCCGAACGGGCACCGCGCCGATCACCGCCGGCGACCTCGCCGGCACGACCCAGGCGACGGGCACGCTCGACTACGCCGACCAGCGGACCATCGGCGGCGGGGCCGGCATCGTCACGGCGGTGCCGGCCCCCGGCAGCACGGTGTCGCTCGGCGGAACCCTGTACGCCGTCGACAACGTCCCGGTCTCGCTTCTGCACGGACCGTTGCCCGCCTGGCGGTCGTTCGAGTCCGGGATGAGCGACGGACCGGACGTGCGGCAACTCGAGACCAGCCTCGCCGCCCTCGGGTACTTCGACCGCGAGCCGGACGACGAGTTCGCGTCCTCGACCGCGCGCGCCATCGAACGGTGGCAGGAGGCGCTCGGGCTCGAGGAGACCGGACGCCTGGAACTCGGATCGGTGGTCTTCATGCCCGGCGACGTCCGGATCGCCTCGATCGACGCCGCGGTCGGCACCGCCGCGTCCGACAAGATCGTCACCGTATCGTCCCTGAACAAGCGCATCGACGTCCCGCTGAAGCTCGCGGATCAGCGTCTCGGTGTCGTCGGGACCAAGGTCGACGTCAACCTTCCCGGCGGGCAGACCACCACCGGCACGGTGACCGATGTCGGCGTCCCCACCGAGTCGGATGCCGACGGACAGAAGAAGGTCACGATCCCGGTCGGCATCACGCTCGACGATCCGGCGGCCGCGGCCGATCTGCAACGCGCGACCGTGACGGTCGGCTTCCCGACGGAACGACGCGAGAACGTCCTCTCCGTCCCGGTGGAGGCGCTCATCGCGATCGACGACAAGACGTTCGGCGTCGAGGTCGTCGAGGGGAAGGGGAAGCACCGTCAGGTCCCGGTCACGACCGGTCTGTTCGCCGATGGTCGGGTCGAGGTCTCGGGTGACGGGATCCGTGAGGGTCTCGACGTCGTGGTGCCGGTGTCATGACCGACACCATGACGGCCTCGTCCGCCGCAGCCGAGCGGCCGGCCGGCCCACCGATCATCCACCTCGAGGGCGTCACCCGCGAATACGGTGAGCCGCCCACGCTCGCGCTCGCGGGTGTCGACCTGACGATCGAGGAGGGCGAGTTCGTCGCCATCGTCGGACCGAGCGGCTCCGGGAAGTCGACGATGCTCAACCTCATCGGGACGCTCGACCGACCGACCAGTGGGACCGCCCGCATCGCGGGTTCGGACGTCGGACACCTCGCCGACGCGAAGCTGTCGGCCCTGCGCGCCTACCGCATCGGCTTCGTCTTCCAGCAGTTCCACCTCGCCGACGGCTCGACCACGGTCGACAACGTCGCCGACGGCCTCATCTACACCGGGGTCCCCCGGGCCGAGCGCCGTCGTCGCGCGGTCGTCGCCCTGGAACGCGTCGGCCTCGGCCATCGTCTCGGCCACCGCCCGACGCAGCTCTCCGGCGGTGAGCGCCAGCGGGTCGCGATCGCACGCGCCGTGGTCGGCGACCCGCCGTTGCTCCTCGCCGACGAACCCACCGGCAACCTGGACTCCGTGTCCGGCGCGAGCATCGTCGAACTGCTGCACGAACTCCACGAGGCCGGCACGACCATCGTCGTGATCACGCACGACGCCGAACTCGCTGCGCGACTCCCCCGCCAGGTGGCGATCCGCGACGGCAGGATCGTGAGCGATTCGGGGCGGGCGGCATGAAGGAGCAGGGTATGCACCCCGACCACGACCGACGGTCACGGCTCCTCGGCCGCGACATCCTCCGGCTCGGGACGACCGGTCTCCGGGCTCGGCCGACGCGTGCGGTCCTCTCCGCGCTGGGGATCGCGATCGGCATCGCGGCGATGATCGCCGTCGTCGGTATCTCCTCGTCCAGTCAGGCGAAACTGCAGGCGCAGCTCTCGGCCCTCGGGACGAACCTCCTCACCGTCCAGCCGGGCCAGAACCTGTTCGGCGAGGCGGCCACTCTCCCCGAGAACACCGTCGGCAAGGTCGGGCTGATCGACGGCGTCGAACAGGCCGGCTCAGCAGCGTCGTTGCAGGACGTACTCGTCTACCGCAACAGCCTGATCGACCGCGCGTCGAGCGGCGGGCTCGGCGCGGTGGCGGTCACGGAGAGCCTGCTCGACGTCGTCGGTGGGAGGCTCGCCTCCGGCGAGTGGCTGAACCGGGCGACGGGAAGCTATCCAGCCGTCGTCCTGGGGTCGAAAGCCGCCGAACGTCTCGGCATCACGACGGTCGGCACGAAGATCCAGCTCGGCGAGCAGTACTTCACCGTGGTGGGCGTCCTGGATCCCCTGGAACTCGCCCCGGAACTCGACACCACCGCGATGATCGGCGAGACGGCTGCCGCCGAGCTGTTCGGGTACGACGGCAAACCGACCACGGTGTACGAGCGGTCCGCCGATGATCGCGTTGAGGCGGTCCGCGAGCTCCTCCCCCGCACCGTGAACCCCGCGGCACCCGAGGAGGTGGAGGTGTCCAGGCCGTCCGACGCCCTTGCCGCGAAGCAGGCCGCAGATCAAGCCTTCACCGGGCTCCTCCTCGGACTCGGTTCCGTCGCCCTGCTCGTCGGGGGCATCGGCGTCGCGAACACGATGGTCATCTCGGTCCTGGAGCGCCGGCGCGAGATCGGCCTCCGTCGCGCCCTCGGGGCCACGCGGGGCCACATCCGGTCCCAGTTCCTCACCGAGGCCCTCCTGCTCTCCGCCCTCGGCGGGGTCGCCGGCGCCGCGCTCGGCACCGGCGTCACGAGTGTCGTCGCCGCGGTGAACGACTGGCCGACGGCGGTGCCGCCGGAGGTGCTGCTCGCGGGCGTCGGCGCGACCCTGGCGATCGGTGCGATCGCCGGCCTCTACCCGGCGATCCGCGCGGCCAGGACGCCACCGACCTCGGCCCTCAGCGGCTGAGTCGGGCCGGCGGACGAACCGCTCCGACGCGGGCCCGTTCCAGGAGACCCTGGATCGGGCCCGCGCGGCCGGGTAGCGTGCAGCCCATGGACATCAGACTCGAGAACGTCGGGATCGCGGTCCGCGACCTCGAGGCGACGATCGCATTCTTCACGGACCTCGGCCTCACCGTGGTCGGCCGGGACACGGTGAGCGGCGAGTGGGCCGACACGGCCGTGGGCCTCGACGGCAACCACGCCAGGATCGCCATGCTCCAGACCCCGGACGGTCACGGTCGCCTCGAACTCTTCGAGTACCTCCACCCGGACGCGATCGAGACCGAGCCGACCCTGCCGAACGAGATCGGCATGCACCGCGTCGCATTCGCCGTCGACGACATCGACGAGGCGCTCGCCATCGCCGCGAAACACGGCTGCCACCCGCTCCGCGGCGTGGCGGACTATCAGGGCGTCTACAAGCTCAGCTATGTGCGCGGGCCGAGCGGCATCATCGTCATGCTGGCCCAGGCGCTGCAGCCGGATCGGCCCGGCGAGTCGGCCTGAGGTCAGTCGGCGGTGGACTCGGTGAGGGCGCGGACGATGGCCGGGAGCGTGCGCATCGCGAGCTCGCGCGGTGAGCCCTCGTCGCCGTCCGGGTCCATGAGCACGGCCGTCTGGATGGCCGACTCGTAGAGGGCGACGACGATGTTCGCGATGTCGGGCGTCGGGATCGTGAACCGGACGTGCGCGAGTCCGGCCGCCTGGTCGAGCCACGCGGCGAGCTGCCGGCCCGCGCTCTCCTGGTGCTGGAGGTAGCGGGCGGCGACGTCGGCGTCGCGCATCGCCAGCATCCGGAACTCCGACTGGACGAGGCACCAGCGGCGGTCATCGGGCTGGAGCTCGAGGAAGGCACGGATCAGGGCCTCGAGCGAGCCCTCGGTGTAGCGGCCCGCTGCGTCGAGGAGCGACGGGCTGACCGCCTGCAGTCCAGCCTCCAGGCGGTCGAGTCGGAGCTGGTTCTCGCGTGACTCGAGGGCGAAGAACAGCTCCTCCTTCGAGTCGAAGTTGGAGTAGAAGGCGCCGCGGGTGAAGCCTGCGCGCTCGCTGATCTGCTCGACGGAGGCGGCGTGCACGCCGAACTCGGCGAAGACCTCGTAGGCGGCGTCGACGAGCCGCTCGCGCGTCCGCTGCCGACGCGCGGACTCGACCGGCGCTTCGTCGCCCGGGGATTCGACCGCTTCGTGCACGCGCATCCTGACACCTTACTGACAGCTCGACCGACTTCTTGCCGATACACCACTGTATCCAATACAGTCGTGTATCGGATACACCGCTGTATCGATCCTGTCCGAACCTCTCCGTCGGCTCGCCTGCAAGCAGCGCCGACCTCCCTAGGAGCGACGCGTGTCCTCACTGCTCTACACCCTCGGCCGCTGGGCGTTCGGCGCCCGCAGGCTCGTGCTGATCCTCTGGATCGCCGTGCTCGCCCTCGCGGGTGGCGGCGCGCTGCTCTTCAACCAGGGAACCGACAACGCCTTCTCCATCCCCGGCACGGAGTCTCAGGAGGCGCTCGATTCGCTCGACCACACCTTCCCGCAGGTGGCCGGTGCCTCGGCGCAGATCATCGTCGTCGCACCGGAGGGCGACACCGTCGAGGACGCCGGGGTCCGATCGACGATCGACGACGCCGTCACCGCCCTGGGCGATATCGGGCAGGTGGAGCAGGCGGTCTCCCCCTTCGACGAGAACGTGACGGGGGCGGTCTCGGAGGATCAGCGGGCGGCGCTCATCTCGATCCAGTTCGACGGGGCGCAGACCGACATCACCGCCGCCACCATCAGCGACGTCGAGGACGCGGAGGCGAGCCTCGCGAAAGCGCTCCCGGCCGGAGCGGAGGCCTCCCTCGGCGGGCAGCTGTTCAGCAACAGCCTCCCGACGTTGAGTGTCATCGAGCTCGTCGGCGTGGTCGTCGCGCTCGTCGTCCTCATCCTCACCTTCGGATCCTTCCTCGCCGCGGGCATGCCGCTCATCACCGCCCTGCTCGGGGTCGGCATCTCGATGGCGCTCATCTTCGTGGCGACGGTCTTCGGGCCGATCTCCTCCACGACGCCGATGCTCGCGCTCATGCTCGGCCTGGCCGTCGGTATCGACTACGCGCTGTTCATCATCTCAAGACACCAGGACGGCCTGCGCAGCGGGCTCGACCCGGCCGAGTCGGCCGCCCGCGCGACCGCGACGGCCGGTTCCGCCGTCATCTTCGCGGGCCTCACGGTCATCATCGCCCTCCTCGGGCTCGCGGTCGCGAACATCCCGTTCCTCACGACGATGGGTGTCGCCGCGGCGGTCGGCGTCGCGATCGCGGTCGTCATCTCGCTCAGCCTCATCCCGGCCATGCTCGGCTTCGCCGGCGAGCGCCTCCGGCCGAAGGCCAGGCGGGCCGGCAAGCGCGCGGCGGCCCGGGGCGCCGCCGAGGCGGCCGACGGCCCACAGACCGCGGTCCCTGAGCCCCACAACGCAGTCCCTGAGCACCACAACGCGGTCCCTGAGCCTGTCGAAGGGCACCCCAACCGCTTCTTCCTCGGCTGGGTGCGAGGCGTCACGCGACTCCCCATCGTCACGATCGTCGCCGTCGTCGCCGTCCTGGGCGCCCTCGCCATCCCCGCCCTGTCGCTCCGACTCGCGCTCCCCGACGCCGGTTCGCTGCCGGAGGGCGACGGAGCCCGCACGACGTACGACCTCGTCTCCGAGCACTTCGGTGAGGGCTTCAACGGGCCGCTCATCGTCACCGGCGGCATCGTCGGCAGTACTGACCCGCTCGAACTCATGGCCGACCTCAAGCAGGAGATCGAGGGACTCGACGGCGTCGCCGCCGTCCCGCTCGCCACCCCGAACGCGACGGCCGACACCGGCATCATCCAGGTCATCCCGAGCGGCAGTCCCGACTCCCAGGCGACGAAGGACCTCGTCGCCGAGATCCGGGGACTGCACCAGTACTTCCAGGACGAGTACGGCGTCGACCTCCAGGTCACCGGGTTCACGGCCATCGGCATCGACATCTCCGACCGCCTCGGCGGCGCCCTCCTCCCCTTCGGCCTCATCGTCGTGGGCCTCTCGCTCGTGCTCCTGACGATGGTCTTCCGCTCCATCTGGGTCCCGATCAAGGCGACCCTCGGCTACCTGCTGTCGGTCGCCGCGTCGTTCGGCGTCGTGGCCCTCGTCTTCGAGCACGGCGTGTTCGCCGAGGCCCTCCACGTCGCGAGGACCGGTCCGGTGATCAGCTTCATGCCGATCATCCTCATGGGTGTCCTGTTCGGGCTCGCGATGGACTACGAGGTCTTCCTCGTCTCCCGGATGCGCGAGGACTTCGTCCATTCAGGACTCGCGAAGCGATCCGTCGAGACCGGCTTCCTCGGCTCGGCGAAGGTCGTCACCGCCGCGGCCGTCATCATGTTCGCGGTCTTCGCCGCCTTCGTGCCCGAGGGCGACACGAACATCAAGCCCATCGCCCTCGGGCTCGCGGTCGGCGTCTTCGTCGACGCGTTCATCGTGCGCATGACCCTCGTGCCGGCGGTGCTCGCGCTCCTCGGCGACCACGCCTGGTACCTGCCGAAGTGGCTCGACCGCATCCTGCCGTCCTTCGACGTCGAGGGCGAGGGGCTGCAGCGCGAACTCGAGCTGCGCGAGTGGCGCAACGGTGACGAGGTCGCCATCGCCGCCGCGGGAGTCACCCTGGCCGGTGCGGACGGACCGCTGTACGAGGACGTCGACACGACCGTCGCCGTCGGCGGCGTGCTCGCGGTGCAGGGCACGCGCCCGGTCTCGGTCACCGCCCTCCTGCTGACACTGGCCGGTCGCCTCGAACCCGACCACGGCCGCCTCAAGGTCGCCGGTCTGGTCCTGCCGGTCCGCGCCGGGGCGGTGCGGTCCCGCGTCGCGTACGTCCGTCTCGACCACGGCGAACCCGTCGGGACACTCGCCACGGCGCTGGCCGAACGCCCCGCCGTCATCGTCCTCGACGGGGTCGACACCGTGCCGGACGACGACACGAGACGCGGACTGTACGAGCGCCTCCTGACGGCGACCAGGGCCGCGGAGCGCACGCGCCGGCCGCTCACGATCGTCGTCGGCACCGCTGACGCGTCCTCGCTCGCCGACGTCCTGCCGACCACGACGGCCGAGGTGCTCGACCTCGACCGCACCGCCTCCACCACCACGTCCACTCCCACCGCCATCGCTGAATCGAAGGTCGACGCATGAGCACCATCCTGAACCGCCTCGAACGGGCCCGCTCCGGCAAGGGCATCACGGTCGTCTCGATCATCGGCCTCATCCTCGTGCCGCTCGTCATCGCGGGTGGACTCGTCTGGGCCCTGTGGAACCCGACGGAACGACTCGGTCAGGTGACCGCCGCCATCGTGAACGACGACAAGCCGGTCACCGTCGACGGCCAGACCGTGCCGCTCGGACGCCAGCTCTCCGCGGGCCTCGTCGACGGCGACCAGAAGACCAACTACACCTGGGTCATCACCGACGCGTCCGACGCGAAGGCCGGCCTCGCCGACGGTTCGTACACGGCGGTCGTGACGATCCCGGAGAACTTCTCGAAGGCCGCGACCTCGTTCTCCGGCGACGCCGCCGACGCCGAGCGCGCCCGCCTCGACGTCACGACGAGCGACCGCAGCAAGCTCGTCGACGACGCCATCTCCCAGACGATCACGCAGACCGCGGCTTCGCTCCTCGGTCGGCAGCTCACCACCACCTACCTCGAGAACGTCTACGTCGGGTTCAACACCCTCCACGACCAGCTCGGTGAGGCCGCCGACGGTGCGAAGCAACTCTCGACGGGCGGACTCTCGCTCGCGCAGGGTGCGCAGCAACTCGCGAACGGCACCACGCAGCTGGCCACGGGCGCGACGCAGTTGTCGTCGGGTGCGACGCAGCTGAGCGACGGGGTGGATGCGCTGGCCGACGGCGCCACGCAGCTCTCGTCCGGTGCGTCGCAACTGAGCGGCGGCGCGAGCCAGCTCGCCAGCGGAGCGGCGACGCTGTACGCCGGGACGCAGGGTGACGGGAGCGCGGACAACCCGGGGCTGGTCGGTGGGGCCAATGGGCTCGCCGAGGCGGCGACCGGAACCTCCCGCGTCGCCGACGCGACGAAGGCTGCGGCGACGTCCGTGGCGGCTCGCTGCCTGGACCCGGTGAAGGCGGCAGCGCTGACGGCGATCGACCCGACGCTGTGCAAGGACATCCTCACGACCGTCGGCACCGCCACCGCCCTCACCGACGGCGACGTCTCGACCGGGTATCCCGGCACCACATCGCTGGCGACGACGACCAAGCAGTTCTCCTCCGGCATGCCCGCACTCGTCGACGGCATCGCCAAGATCAACACCGCGGCGGCGCAGATCGCGGCCGGAGCGGCAGGCCTCGCCGATGGTGCGTCCAAAGCCGCCTCCGGGACGACGCAACTGCAGACGGGGGCGTCCGCACTCGCCGACGGCGCGGCGCAGTCGGCGACCGGTACGACCCAGCTCGCCGACGCGTCGAACCAGCTCGCTTCGGGCGCCGGCACCCTGTCCGGCGGAATCACCTCGCTCGCGTCCGGTCTGCAGAGCGCGGTCGACAGCCTGCCGACCTACACGAGCTCCGACCGACAGACGCTCGCGGACGTCGTCGCCGACCCGGTCTCGGCCGGCGATTCGGCGACGGTGTCCTTTGGCACGAACAGCGCTCCCTTCTACGCCGTCCTCGCCCTCTGGCTGGGTGCGCTCGCGAGCTTCCTCGTGCTGCGGCCGGTGCCCGTGCGGGCGTTCGGATCCACCCGCTCATCGCTGCGGCTCGCGCTCGGGGCCTTCGTCCCGGCCGGAGCGATCGGGATGCTGCAGGGCCTGCTCGTCGCCGTCATCACCGCACCGCTGCTGGACCTCGACGCGGGCGGCTGGCTCGGCTTCGCCGGGGTCGCCGTCCTCGCAGGGCTCGTCTTCGCCGCCGCCAACCAGGCACTGAACGCCCTGTTCGGTGGTGCAGGTCGGTTCATCTCGATGATCGTCGCGCTCGTCGGTCTGGCGACCGGGATCATCGCGACCGCTCCGCAGGTGCTGAACCAGATCCTCGCGTTCCTGCCGATCGCACCGGCTCTCGGTGGTCTGCAGGCGATCGCGATCGGTGACGCGGGAGCAGCGGCCGGCGTCGTCGGCCTCGTCCTCTGGCTCCTCGGATCGCTCGCCGCCACGACGTTCGCGATCGCCCGGGCGAGGACCACGTCGGTGAAGGCCCTCGTCCCGGCCGTCGCCTGATGCCCGGTGAGCACCCCGCCGGTAGGCTGGGGTGATGAGCAGCAGCGAAGACCGGGAACTGGCCGAATGGGGCGAGCAGCGCAAGCGTCGTCAGCGGCTCATCGCCTGGGTCCTCGTCGTCGCGCTCGTCCTCGGTGGAGGCGGCGCGACCGTCCTCGGCTTCATCTTCACCTAGCCGACCGCCCTTCCTTTCCGGTCGCCAGCGCGGTGCGCTGACGCGAGCGCGCCCCACACGCGCGAGCGCGGGTCTCCGGAGGGTCGCGCTCATGCGCGAGACCCGCGCCCAGGCCGGAACCGTGCATCTCGGTTCAGCGCACCGCGCTGGCGCCGGAACCCGACGTCTCGGGCCAGCGCACCGCGCTGACCGTCGTCAGGGCCTGGCGTCGTGCAGGTCTCGCTGTTTGACGATGCGCTCCGGGTTCGCCGGACGCATGCCGACGATGATCTTGCCCCGCGCGTGCAACCGCTCGAGATCCTCGAACGCGTCGATGATCAGGTCGAACGGGTAGAACGCCGAGACGACGACCTTCAACGCGTGGTCGGCGGCGTAGTCCGCGAGGCGTTGCAGCTGCTTCGTGGCGTGCGCCGAGAACTCCTCGTCCGGCTCGAGTGCGGCGAGCTCGATGGCCTTCCGATCCTCGCTCGACCGGTACTTCTCCGGCGGGACACCGAGTTCGAACGCGAGCTCCTGACCGTCCTGACCGAAGTTGTCGATGAACGCCGTCACGCCCTCTGGCGCGAGCGTGCGGATCCGATCAGCCATGCCCTCGCCGTAGACGACCGGTTTGACGCCCTGTTCACGGAGGAAGTCGTGATTGCGCTCACCGCAGGTGCCGATGACCCGCACGCCCGCGAACTTCGCCAGTTGCGCCTCGATGTTCCCGACGCCACCGGCCGCAGCCGAGATGACGAGCGTGTCGCCCTGCTTGAGGTGCAGCCCGTCGAGCGTGTCGAGCGCCGTCAGTCCGGCGAGGTAGAGCCCGCCGGCCTCCTCCCAGCTCACGCGCTTCGGCTTGCGGACCAGGGATGACGCCGGGACGACGACCTGGGTGGCGTGCGCGCCACGGACGGCGTGACCGATCACCTCGTCGCCCCGCTTCCAGCCCTCGACCCCGGTTCCGACCTCGCGGACCAAACCGGCGAAGTCGCTCCCCTGCCCCGTCGGCAGCTCGATCGGCACCGTCTCGGCGAGGTGCCCCTCGCGGACGAACGCCTCGATGTGGTTGATGCCGCTCGCGAGGACGTCGACCACGACCTCGCCCCATCTGGGATGCGGCATCTCGGACTCGATGAACTCGAGTACGTCGGGCCCGCCGTAGCGGGCGTAGCGGAGTGACCTCGTCGTCTGCTTCGAACCGAACATGGTTCATCTTCCACCTGCAGGTCGCTAGAGCGTCAAACTATCAGCGGGCTTCCAGATTCACCGAGGGCCGCCCGTGACGACGCCCGCTCGCCCAGGAATGGGTGAACGGGCGTCGGTTCGCCCACCTTCGGGCGGATGAGCGGGGTCAGCCCTTCACCGCTCCCGCGGTCAGGCCCTGCACGATGTACCGGCTCGCGAACGCGAACAGCACCATCGTCGGGATGATCGTCAGCACGGCGGCCGCCGACATGGAGCCCCAGTCGATGTTGTAGCTCGTGATGAAGCCGTTGAGCGCCGTCGGGATCGTCTTGTTCGCATCGCTGTTGATGAGCGTCACCGAGAGGAACAGCTCGTTCCAACAGTTCACGAAGTTGAAGATGAACGCCGCGACGATCCCGGGTTTCAGCACCGGGACGAGCACCCGGAAGAGCGCACCGAACCGCGAGCAGCCGTCGATCATGGCCGCCTCCTCGAGGGCGTCGGGGATGTTCTCGAAGAACCCTCGGAGCATCACGGTGCAGAACGGGATGCACACCGCGATGTAGATGAGGATGAGCCCGAACCGGTTGTCGACGAGCTTGAGCTGCGTCATCAGCAGGTAGAGCGGGCCGAGTGCGATGAACGACGGGATCATCTGCGTGGCGAGGAACGCCAGCAGGATCGCCCCCTTGCTCCGGAACTCGAACCGCGCCAACACGTACGCCGACAGCATGGAGATGAAGGTCGCCACGAGGGCAGCGATCGTCGCCACGATGAGGCTGTTGACGACGTAGGTGCCGAACTGCGCCTTGCTGAACAGACCGAGATAGTTCTCGATCGAGAACACCTCCGGCCAGTACGTCAGCGGGTAGGAGAAGATCGCGCCCGGCTTCTTGAACGAGGTGACGACGATCCAGTACAGCGGGAACACCGTGATGACGAGCCAGAGCCCGAGGAAGAGGAATTTGACGACCTTCGCCGTCCGGGTCTCCTGGTCGATCATGCCTTCACCTTCTTCTCACGCATGGACAGCAGGTAGAACGCGGTGAACACCAGCAGGATCGCGACGACGATGAGTCCGATCGCGGAGGCCCGGCCGTAGTCGCCGCGCTGGGTGGTCGCGATCATCCAGGTGGTGAGGATGTGGGTCTGATTCGCCGGACCACCGCCCGTCATGCCGTAGATGATGTCGGGGAAGTTGAAGATCCAGATGACCCGGAGCAGCACCGTGAGGGCGAGCGTCGTACGGATGTACGGGATCGTGATCTGGAAGAGCATGCGCGCCTTGCCCGCGCCGTCGAGCGCTGCGGCCTCGAAGAGGTCCTCCGGCACCGACTGCAGCGCGGCGAGGATCATGATCGCGAAGAACGTGACGCCGTACCAGACGTTCGCGACGATGACGGCGAACATCGCGGTGTTCGGGTCGGCCAACCACGGGATCGGGGTGTCGATCAACCCGACCTTCTGGAGCAGGTCGTTGATCACGCCGAACTCGCTGTTGAACATCCAGCGGAACAGGATGCCGATGAGGAAGCCCGAGATGGCCCACGGGAAGAAGATCATCGCCTGGTAGAGGCCGCGGAAACGGAACTTCCGTCGCAGCCACAGGGCGATGCCGAAGCCGATGACGAACTGCGGGACGATCGAGGCCACCACCCAGAGCACGGTGTTCGCCACGACCTTGCCGAAGGCGGGATCGGCGAAGACGGCCAGGAAGTTGGCGAAGCCCACCCACGAGGTGTCGGTGAGGTTGGCGAGGTTCCAGTTGCGGAACGCCATCTGGGAGCCGGCGATCATCGGGTAGTAGATGAAGATCGCCACGAAGATGAACGCGGGGGCGAGGAAGGCGAGGAGGCCGAAGCCGCGGCGCACCGTGAAGGTGCGCCGCCGACGCCCACCGGCGGTCCGCGAGGGACCGGCCGGGGGTGTCGGGGTCGCACGCTGCTGCGTGCGACCCGCTTCGTCAGTGGTGGTCGTCATGGACGGTTACTCGCTCTTCCACTTCTCGGTCCAGTACTCGTCCCAGCCCGCGAGGAGCTTCTCCGGCGTCAGCTGGCCGATGAGGACCTGCTGGATCTCCGAGTCGGACTTCTGGATCCACTCGGTCCACCAGGAGGAGCCGCGCGGCTGCGTGACGCTCAGGTAGGTGTCCGGGTTCTCGTTCATCGTGACGTAGCTGGCCCACGGGCCGGTCTTGTAGAAGTCGCTGTCCGCCGCGCTCTTGACGATCGGGACGAGGCTGTTCTCCTGGGCGAAGGTGGTGGCCTGCTTGTCCTCGGAGAGGAACTCGATGAGCTTCGCGGCCTCGGCCTTGTGCTCGCTCGACGCCGCCGTGCCCCAGCCCGCGGTCGCCATGGGCTGCGCGGCCTTGCCGGTCGGACCGGTCAACAGCGGAGCGGTGCTCCACTGATCGGCCGTGATCGCCTCGGACTGCTCGACGGTCGCGATGACCTCGGGGTCCTGCAGGAGGAACGCGGTCGAACCGTTCGAGAAGCCTTCGACCATCTCGGGGTAGCCCCACGCGACGGACGACGGCGGCGAGGCCTCCTTGAAGAGGTCGAAGTAGGTGTTGACGGCGTCGAGCGCCTCCGGTGCGGAGAAGATCGTGTCGCCGTTGGTCAGCTTGAACGCGTTCTCGGTGTCGAGGTCGTCGGCGACGTAGGCCTCGATGGCCGCGACGACGTTGCTGTTCGCATTGGTGCCGCCACGGAAGGCGTAGCCGAACTGGTTCTTCGAGGGGTCCTGGATCGCCGAGGCCTGCTCGAGGAGGTCGTCCCAGCTCGTCGGGGGTCCGTCGAAGCCGGCCTCCTTGATGAGGTCGGTGCGGTAGAACAGGCTCAGACCGTAGAAGCCGTAGGGCACGTAGTAGACCTTGCCGTCCTCGCCCTTCGCGTACTTCGTCGCGTTGTCGGTGAGGTCGTCCCAGCCCTTCCAGTCCTCGAGCTCGCCGCTCATGTCGTCGAGCCAGCCGTTGGTGGAAAACGGGCCGACGGTGATGTCGCGGACCTCGAGCACGTCGACGCCGGAGCCGGACTGCAGCATCTGGGTGATCTTCTGGTCGGCCTGGTCGGTCGGCGGCGAGATGAGCTCGACCTTGATCTTCGGGTTGTCGGCCTCGAAGTCCGCGATGAGCGACTTCAGGACCTCGGTCCGGGCGGGGTTGGTCAGGCTCTCGACCATCTGCAGGGTGACGGTGCCGTCGCTCGCGCCGCCGGCACAGGCCGACAGGGCGAGGCCGGTGACGACGGACAGGCCGATGGCGGCCGTTGCGCGTGACTTCCTCATGCTCGCTTCTCCTTTGAGTGGTGCTGGTGGGGGTGCTGCGGGGGGGGTGGATGCTGTGGTGCCGGTGCGGTGGTGCGGGTGTGGTGATGTCGGGTCGGGCGGGTCCGCGCTCAGCTCGTGGCAGCGCGTTCCTCCTCGGCCCATCGCGCGAGCACCGGGACGGCGTGCTCGGCGAAGTGTTCGAAGTCCTCGGGGGTGTTGTAGACGTGGGTGGAGAGTCGGACGTAGCCGATCCCGTCGAGGCTCGTGAACGCGCCCTCGACACCGAGCTCGGCGGAGACGCGGTCGCGGAGCCCGTCCGCGGTCGCGTGGGTCGTCGCGAGGCCGGTCGGGAGCTTGACGAGCCGGAGGGCGTTGACGGGCATGCCCACGTCGACGTGGCTGTCCTCGCCGGTGATGGCGGTCACGGCGTCGGCGACCACCTCGACCGCGTAGTCGGCGAGCTCGGTCATGTAGTCCCTGGCGGCCGACCAGCCCCAGAGGTCCTCGATGAACCCGAGCGAGGTCGCCGCGGCGAGGTAGCTCGTGACGTCGACCGTGCCCTGGGTGTCGAAGCGCTGCGGGAACGGGTACGGGGAGCCCCAGGAGTCGATGAGCGGGTAAAGCTCCTGCGCGAGCGGGCTGCGGGCGACGAGGACGGCGGCACCGCGCGGGGCGCACCCGAACTTATGCAGGTTGCCGACCCAGAAGTCGCAGTCGAGGTCGCGCATGGGATCGGCGTAGAGGCCGGGGACGTGGGCGGCGTCGACGAGCGTGGGGATGCCGGCGGCACGGGCGGTGGCGGCGATCTGCTGGACCGGCAGGAGTCGGGCGGTCGGCGAGGTGATCTGGTCCATCACGATGAGGGCCGTGCGGTCGCTGAACTCGGCGACGACGGCGTCGTGGGCGGTCTGCGCGTCGGCGTCGAGCGGGATACGGGCGGTCCGGACGGTGCCGCCCCAGCGTCGCGCGAGGCGCTCCGCTCCCATCGTGACGGCGCCGTAGCCGTGGTCGGTGACGATGATCTCGAGGCCGCGCTGCACGGGGAGGCTGGAGAACACGACGCTCGCCCCGGCGCTCGCGTTCGGAACCATGGCGAGCTGGTCGACCGACGCCCCGAGGAAGTCGGCGACCCCGACACGGGCGGCGCCGACCTTGGCGGGGAGGGCCGGGAACCAGGTGAGGGGTGCGGCCTCCATCTCGCGGCGGAGGGCCTGCTGGTGCTCCTGCGCGACGATCGGCACCGCCCCGAAGGATCCGTGGTTGATGTGGCGCTTGGTCGGATCCAGCGTCCACCCGGCCGTTGCCGGTCGGCCGTCGCCGAGCGTGAGCGGCGCTGGCCGTGCGATGGTGCGAGTGTCCACAGTGACGTTCCTCCGAGTCGATTATGCAGTGGATTGTCCGATAACCATAGGGGCAACGTTTGATGACTTGGGTTTCTGTCGTGTTACAAGTGATCGCTCAGGTCGTTTCCGGATCGACTCATCGGATGACTTGGTCTTCGAAGGTGGAGTCATCGGATGTCTCATGGTCCGCGGCGGCTCGCGGATCACCGGTGACGGGCCGCTACGATGGCGGGACGACCCCTGAGGAGGAGCCGCATGTCCGCAGTCGACACCGCGTTCCACGGCCTGCGACACATGATCGCGTCGGGACGACTCGTGGCGGGGCAGCGGTTCCCGGCCGAGAACGAGCTCTGCGACGAACTCGGCGTGTCACGCGGGTCCCTCCGTGAGGCCGTCCGCATGCTGGCCGCCCTCGGGATCATCGAGTCGCGGCACGGCTCGGGCACCTACGTGTCGATGCTCCGGCCCGAGGAGATCATCGGCAGCCTGTCGCTCACGGTCGATCTCCTCCCCCTCGACGGTCTCCTGCAGATGTACGAGCTGCGGCGGGTACTCGAGACCCATGCCACCTCGCAGGCCGCTGCCCGCGCGAGCGACGAGGTGCGCGCCGAACTCGCCGAGCTCGTGGAGGCGATGGAACGCACGACCGATCCCGCCGAGTCGAGCGAGCTTGACCACCGGTTCCACGAACTCATCGCACGGACGGCCGGGAACGCCACGCTGACAGCTCTGCTCCAGGTCTTCCGGTCGCGATCACGTGCCTACGACGTCTTCAGCCTGCCCGCCGGCGACGAGCTGCGTCGGGTCAGCAACCGCGGTCACCGGGCGATGACCGAGGCGATCATCTCGCGCGACCCCGTCGGGGCCGCCGGGGCGGCATCAGCGCATGTCGCCCAGACCGAGGAGTGGTTGCGCGTCCTCCAACCGCCGGCCACCCCCGCCGACTGAGCTCTGGTTGCGCCAGCGCGGTGCGCTGACGTCAGCGCGGGTCTGTGGCGCGAGCGCGGGTCTCCGGAGGGGTGCGCTCGGCGCCATGGCCCGCAGTCACGCCGGTTGAGGCGCCGTCACGCGAGCGCACCGCGCTGGGGCCGATTCCCCCGCGCTCGTGCCGGCGCGGTGCGCTGACGGCGGCGGTTACGAGGTCGGGAGGATGGGCGTGCCGATGAGCCGCTCGAGGTCGGTCCAGAGCGCCGACGCGACGTCTCGATCGGTCGTGATCGCTGCCGGCGTCTGTCGGACGGCGTCGCCCTTCGTCAACCACCGGGGACCGTAGAACCAACCACCGTCGGCCGCCTCATCGGTGACCGCTCGGAGCGTCGGCTCGGCACCCCGCTGCTTGCTCTGCGCATAGACGGACTGCAGGGTGTCGGAGAAGCGGCGCTTACGGGTCGGCTCGTTGACGCCGGGGACGCGACGGTCGAGTCCGTTGACCGAGTAGCCGGGGTGTGCGACGAGGGCCCGGACGGTGCTGTGCGACGCCTCGAGCCGACGGTCGAGCTCGAAGCCGAGCGACGAGAGGGCGATCTTGGACTGGGCGTACGCCTGCCAGCCGCTGTACCCGTCGCGGAGCTGCAGGTCGTCGCCATGGAACCGGACGAGCAGGGTGGAGAGGCTTCCGAGGAGCACGACGCGCGGCGCGGAATCGTGGGCGTCCGCCGTGCGCTGCAACACCGGCAGGGCTTCGGCGAGCAGGGCGGCGTGGCCGACGACGTTCGTCGCGAAGACCAGCTCGATGCCGTCGGCCGTCTCCTGCCGCTCCTTCGGCATGTGCACCATCCCGGCGTTCGCGACGAGGGCGTCGAGACGGTCGAGGTCCGCGAGTCGCTCGCCCGCCGCGCGCGCCGAGGCGAGCGAGGAGGTGTCGAAGGGGAGGTGGCTGAGCCGGGCGTCGGGCACCTTCACCCGGATCGCGCGCATCGCCGTCTGGGTCTTGGTCGCACTCCGCGACGCGAGCACGACCTCCGCGCCCGCTCGTGCGAGCCCGAGACTCGTCCAGAAGCCGAGGCCGGCGTTCGCTCCGGTGACGAGGACGACGCGTCCGGTCTGATCGGGCAGGGAGTCGGCGTTCCAGGTCATGGACTCATGATGGCGCAGGACGCTGGACACCGCCCGAAGAAGCGTCACCCCTTGCCCTGGCTCACCCGAGGTGCCAGCGCGGTGCGCCGACGCGACCGCGAGCGAATCGGGCCGAGTGTGGGCGGACGGGCCTGATCGCACGCGAACGGGCTTCACCGCGGGCCACGCGCGTGGGCGCGACCCTCCGGAGACCCGCGCTCACGCCACAGACCCGCGCTCGCGTCAGCGCACCGCGCTGGCCGAAGGGAACACGCGGGATCAGTGCTGGTTGGCGAGACGCTCGTGGTGGTGGATGACCTCGGCGACGACGAAGTTGAACCACTTCTCGGCGAAGGCCGGGTCGAGGTGCGACTCTTCGGCGAGCGCCCGGAGACGGGTGATCTGCCGCTGTTCGCGCGCCGGATCGCTCGCGGGCATGTCGTGCTCGGCCTTCAGACGACCGACCTCCTGGGTGCACTTGAACCGCTCGGCCAGCAGGTGGACGAGCGCCGCGTCGATGTTGTCGATGCTGCTCCGCAGGCGACCCAATCGCTCGGTGGCCGCCTGGTCGTCCGCCGCAGCGGCGCCGGTCGTGGGTTCGGGTTGCTGCTCGGCCTGGCTCATGCGAAAACTCTAGCAACGCGCCCGGGGCGGTAGACGGGTCGCCGGGCGATCCCCAGCCGGTTCACCGCGGAGCCTCGACGAGACAGCCGGCCTCGAGATGCAGCCGCGCGTCGGCCTCGGCGACCGCGACCGGATCGTGGCTCACCTCCACCACCGTCGCGCCACGGTCGGCCTCCGCCCGGAGCACCTCGCGGATCGCCAGCCCAGCCGCACGATCGAGACCGACGGTCGGTTCGTCGAGCAGCAGGAGGTCGGCCTCACGCGCGAGCGCCTGCGCGACGAGGACCCGCTGGCGCTGTCCACCCGACAGCTCACCGAAGGAGCGTCCGGCGAGGTGCAGGACGTCGAGGCGGGCGAGGCTCTCGTCGACGATGCGGCGGTCCCTCGCCCCGAGTCGACCCCACCAGCGACGCAGCGTCGGCCAGCGTCCCATCGATGCGACATCGCGCACCGTGACCGGGAAGCGCTCGGGCACGGCACTGCGTTGCGGGACGTAGGCGGCGGACCGACCGTCGAGGCCGTCGACGCCGCCCGAGCTCGGTCGGTGCAGGCCCGCGATCACCGCGAGCAGCGTCGACTTCCCCGCCCCGTTCGCCCCGGTGACGACGGTGATGGCGGCCACGCCGACCTCGACCGAGATCCCGTGCAGGACGCGCGCGCCGTCGTACTCGGCCGTCACGTCGCGGAGTCGGATGCCGGACACGACGGGTCGACCTGCCGTCGGAGGGCGAGGGGTGCTCGTCGTGGATCGCATGCCACGACCCTATCAATATTGAGAATCGTTTTCATGTAGAGTGCTCGACCATGACCTGGATCACCGAGCCGTTCACCGCGGCCTTCCTCCTGCGCGCCCTCGTCGGCGGTCTGCTGGTGGCGGCCGTCTGCGGTGTCGTGGGCACCTGGGTCGTCCTCCGCGGCCTCGCGTTCCTCGGGGAGGCGATGGCCCACGGCATGCTGCCCGGCGTCGCCACCGCCGCGCTCCTCGGCCTGCCGCCGGTCGCCGGCGCGGCCGTCAGCGCAGTCGTCATGACCGCCGGCGTCAGCCTCGTCTCGCGGCGCGGCAGGCTGTCCCACGACACCTCGATCGGTCTCCTCTTCGTCGGCATGCTGGCCCTCGGGGTCATCATCGTGTCGTCGAGCAGATCGTTCGCCACGGACCTCACGGCGATCCTCTTCGGCGACATCCTCGCCATCCGGCCCGCGGACCTGGCGGGCCTCGCCATCGCCCTTCTCGTCACCGTGGGCGTCGCGGTCGCCTTCCACCGCCCGTTCGTCGCGCTCGCCTTCGACCGCCGGGTCGCGCAGACCATGGGCCTCCGGCCGAGACTCGCCCACGCGATGCTCGTCGGCCTCGTGACCCTCGCGGTCGTCGCCTCCTACAGTGCCGTCGGCACGCTGCTCGTCGTGGCCCTCCTCCTCGGGCCGGCCGTCGCCGCGGCCCATTGGGCGCGTCGCATCCCGCTCATCATGCTGCTCGCCTCGGGCTTCGGCGGCCTCGCCGTGCTGCTCGGACTGCTCCTCTCCTGGTACGGCGACACCGCGGCCGGAGCGTCCATCGCCGCCTGCTCGATCCTGCTCGCCACGGTGTCCTGGGGCGCGCGGGCGCTCGTCGGACGGCTCCGGCGGCCCACCGACCGACACCTCGACCACCCCGACGACCACCTCTCCGAACCGACCCACCTGGAAAGCGCACCGTGCACCGACTCCTCCGACCGACCATCCGACCAGGCGGCTCCCGCCCGACCAACGACCGGCTCCCCCGCGTCACACGCACCGCGCTCACTCTCGGCGCCCTCGCACTGACCCTCACCGCCTGCGCGCCGCAGGGGTCGGCATCACCCACCGCGTCGGCCTCGGACGAACCGCGCGGACACGGCTACGTCGAGGGCGCGAGTGAGCTCCCCGAGCCGCAACTGCACCTCGCGACCGCCGACGTCGACGGCACCGTCGAGCTGACCGACCTGCTCGGCGAGGAGCGCACGACGCTCGCCGAGCTCGGCCCGATCTCGGCGCTCACGGGCGACGGTCGGTTCGTCGCCGCGCAGTCCGAGCCCGCCGGCACCGTGACGATCATCGACACCGGTGTGTGGACGGTCGATCATGAGGACCACCAGCACTACTACCGCGCCGAGGCGCGGGTCGTCGGCGAGATCGAGGGCGACGGACCAGCGACGATCACCGCGGGTTCGACGACCACCGCCGTGCGGTTCGCCGGTTCGGGCGAGACACTCCTGCTCGACACCGCCGCACTCGGCAGGGGCGACATCACGCAGTCCGGTCGGATCCGGACCTCGCCCGGTACTCCCGGGCTCACCGTGCCGATCGGCGAGACCGTCGTCGCGACCGACGGGAGCGGGAGGCTGCATCTCCATGGCGTCGACGGCGACCTCCTCGACCCTTCGTCGGCGTCCGTGACCGCTGCCGACGCGGTGCTCGCCGGGTGCACCGATCCGGCCGGCAGCATCACGACGAACGTCGGCGTCGTCATCGGCTGCGCGGAGGGCGCGCTCCTCGCCGTCGTCGACCGCAGCTCGAGCGAGGCCGACCCGGTCCCCACGTTCGAGGCGATCCCCTATCCTCAGGCTGTCGCCGCCGACGACCGCGCGATGTCCTTCCATTCGCGCCCCGGTCGTCCGACGGTCGCCGCCGTCGCCGGCACCTCCGGCGCCTGGCTGCTCGACACCCGCGAACGTAGCTGGGCCCTGCTGCCGACCTTCACGCCGCTCCAGCTCGTCACCGCCGTCGACGACCGCGACCAGCACGTCGTGGGCCTCACGACGACCGGCGACCTCCTCGTCCTCGACGGTGCCACCGGCGCCGTGACGGGGACCGCGGCCGCACTCGTCGGTGGAGCCGACCTCGCCACGGGCGTCCAACTGGAGGTCGACCAGAACCGCGCCTACCTGAACACCCCGGGCACGCGCACCGTCTCCGAGATCGACTACGGCGACGCCGCGCGGATCGCCCGCACCTTCACCTTCGACACGGCACCGGCGTTCCTCGCCGAGACGGGACGCTGACCATGCGAGCGACCATCCCCCGGACGACCGCCCTCCTGCGCACGACCGCCGTCCTCGCGGCCGGCCTCGTGCTCGGAACCGGCCTGACGAGCTGTGCGGCGAGCGCCGATGACCGCCCACTCGTCGTCGTGACCACGAACATCCTCGGCGACGTCGTCGGTGAACTCGTCGGTGACCAGGCCGAGGTCATGACCCTCATGCCGCCCGACGCCGATCCGCACTCCTTCGAGATCTCCGCACGGCAGGCGGCACGCATCACCGGTGCGCAGCTGCTCGTGTCGAACGGCCTGGGACTCGAGGAGGGACTCACCCGGCACCTGGAGACCGCGGCCGACGAGGGGGTGCCGATCGTCGAGGCCGGCTCGCTCGTCGACGTCCTCGAGACCGAGTCGGGCGCGACCGATCCGCACTTCTGGACCGACCCGACGCAGATGACGTCGGTCGTGGACGGGGTCACCGAGGCGTTGCTCGAGGATATCCCCACGCTCGACGCGGCCGAGCTGCAGGCGAACGCCGCCACGTACACGGCCGGGCTCGAGGCGCTCGACGCCGAGATGGCCGAGGCGTTCGCCGCCATCCCGGCCGAGCAGCGGAAGCTCGTCACCAACCATCACGTGTTCGGGTATCTCGCCGCCCGCTACGACTTCCAGGTCATCGGCGCCGTGATCCCGAGCGGCACCACGCTCGCGGCCCCCAGCGCCTCGGACCTCGACGAACTGTCGACCGCGATCGAGGAGGCCGGCGTCCGGACGATCTTCGCCGACTCCTCGCAACCCGACCGGCTCGTGCAGGTGCTCGCCGACGAGGCGGACGTCGACGTCGACGTCGTCCCGTTGTTCACCGAGTCGTTGACCGCCGAGTCGGGCGACGCCCCCACCTACCTCACCATGATGCGCGCGAACACCGAGCGCATCGCCACCGGACTCTCGCCCTGAGCGGGCGTCCACGAACCGATAGGAAACCATGCAGCAGCAGCACCGCAGTCCCCGGGCATCGCGCCTGAAGCGCGGCCGGGTCCCGTTCCTCGCCGTCGGCACCGCCGCGGCCCTCCTCCTCACCGGTTGCTCGACCGCGAGCGGCTCCGCGCCCGACCCGAGTGCGTCGACCTCCGCCGACCCGCAGCGTCGGATCACCCTCACCTACGACGGCGGCCTCCTCGTCCTCGACGCCGCATCCCTCGAGGTGGTCGGCGACCTCCCCCTCGACGGGTTCAACCGGGTGAACGCCGCCGGCGACGGGCGGCACGTGCTCGTCACCACGACGAAGGGCTTCCAGGTCCTCGACACCGGGACGTGGACGGACGAGGACGGCACCTCGAAGCAGGCCGACCCGGTCCTGACCGACCTCGTCTTCCCCGCCGACACCGCAGGCCACGTCGTCCGTCACGCCGACAAGACCATCCTGTTCGCCGACGGCTCCGGCGACACGACGATCTTCGACAGCGCCGACCTCCTCGAGGCCACCGACGAGCTGCCTGAGACCGAGACCATCCCGTCGGAGGCCGCGCACCACGGTGTGGCCATCGAGCTCGAGGACGGCACCGTGCTGTCCACGATCGGCACCCCGGACGCCCGGACCGGTGTCCGCGTGCTCGACGACTCGCGCACCGAGATCGCCCGCAACGAGCAGTGCCCGTCGGTGCACGGTGAAGGCACCGTCAAGGACGAGGTCGTCGTGTTCGGCTGCAGCGACGGCGTGCTCGTCTACGACAGCGGCGTCTTCACGAAGATCCAGGCGCCGGACGCCTACGGGCGCACGGGCAACCAGTACGTCAGCGAGACGTCCTCCATCGCGGTCGGCGACTACAACAGCGACCCGGACGCCGAGGGCTACGACCTCCGCCAGCTCGCGTTCACCGACACGGTCGCGAAGACGACGAAGATCGTCGACCTGCCGGAGGGCGTCGGCTACACCTGGCGCGACGTCGCCCGAGGGCCGAACGACGAGGTCATCGTGCTCGGCAACGACGGTTCGCTGCACATCCTCGACGAGCAGACGGGTGCCGTCACCGACACCATCGAGGTCATCGACGCCTGGGAGCCGCCGGCCGAGTGGCAGGACGCCCACCCGGCGCTCGTCGTTCAGGACGGTGTCGCCTACGTGACCGACCCGGCGACGAAGTCGATCCACGCCGTGGACCTCGCGTCCGGCGACATCACGACGGGTGAGCTGCCCGGCGTCCCGAACGAGATCGCGGTCGTCACGGGCTGACCCGACCTCACCGCGAGCGCCCGTTCCGTCCTCCCCGCGTCATGCAGGGGACGGAACGGGCGCTCTCGTCGTGCGGGCCGGGCGGTCAGACGCGCTCGGGAGCTCGGAGCACCCCGGAGACGACCGGACGGGTCGCGCGAAGGGCAGCCCACACGAGCCCGATGCCACCGGCGAAGCACCCGACGATGACGAGGACCGACAGCGGGGCGAGGATGACACTGATGCTGGCCATCGGCAGGACGAGCAGGACGCCCAGTCCGGCCGAGCCCAGCGCGACCACCCGCAGGGGCAGCATGACCGCGCGACCGCGAGCCCGTTCCATCACGTCCCGCGGCACCCCCAGGCGGTCGAGGCTGACGTAGAGGTCGCGGCGGTCGAGGACCGCCGAGGCCTGGTTCACCCCGACGGAGCACGCGACCATGAGGAACGACGCGACGAGCGTGATGATCACGCCGGTGCGGATGTCGTCGATGAGGATGGCGCTCTCGCGGTCGAGGTCGGAACCGCCGGCGGCATCCATGAGCGCCACACCGGTCCCCGCGACGACGGCGACGAAACTCGTCATCGCCACGCCGCTGACCTGACGCCACGCCGCCTTCGGCGACTCCAGGATCGTGCGTGCAGCGAGGAGCCGCTCAGGTGTCTTGGCACGCTTGGCCGACCCACGGCCGATCATCCCGACCACCCAGGGGCCGATCAATCCGAGCACGCCCACACCGGCTGCGAACCCGACGCCCAGCACGGCGATGATGGCGGCTACCTCCTGCAACCCCGTCACGACGGAGAGCATGCCGTAGGCGACGATCACGACGACGCCCCCGACGACGATGCGCAGCCAGTGCACGGTCGGCGCCTGCTGCTTCGTGCGGACGCCGAGCGGACTCACGTTCACGGCGCGGAGACCGATGGCGGCGCTCGCTGCTGCGAGCAGCACGACCCCGAGGACCACCGCGGCGATGATCGGGACACCGACCCAGACGCCCTCGACCCCGATCGGGGAACCACCGAACGGAATGAGCCCGACGAGCGGCAGCATGCCGAGGTACAGCAGGATCCCGGCGAACGCACCGAGCAGGGCGACCCCGGCCGACTCGAGGACGGTCATCGCTGTGACCGTGCCGGGTGTCGCGCCGAGGAGTCGGAGGGTGGCGAGTCGGTCGTCGCGGCGCCGTGCGGAGAGCCGCGCGGCGGCCCCGCCGAGCGAGCCGAGCGGGACGAGCAGCAGGGCCAGCGCAAGCACGCTGAGCACCTGGTAGACGAAGGCCGTCTCACCGGTCCACCGCCAGAACATCATCGCGCCGCCGAGCACCGTGAGGACGAGTGCGGTGGTCACGGCGAACGCGACCGCCGGGAGCACGATCGTCGCAGGGCTCTGCGCGCCGGGGCGAGCGAGCATCCAGGTGAGACGGACGACGGGACTCCGACCGCTGCCGGCGGGGACCGGGATCCGGGTCGGTGCGACCCCGAGTGCGGCGGTCACGGTCGGGCTCCGTTCGGGACGACACCGGTCGCCTGACCCGGGTAGGTCTGCGGCGGGTACGGCTGCGCAGCGGGCTGAGGGTACGGCTGCGCAGCGGGCTGGGGGTATGGCTGCTGCGGGAACGGCTGCCCGGCGGGCTGCTGCTGGTACGGGGGCTGCTGCGGCGGGTACGGCTGCTGCTCCTGCTGCGCCACGGGTGCCTGCCCGCTCGCGAACCGCTGCGCCGGGGTCGGTGCGCCGACCCCGCCCGGCTGCCCGACGATCCGACCGTCGGCGAGGCGGATGATCCGAGAGCACCGCGCGGCGACCGTCTCGTCGTGCGTCACGAGGACGAGCGTGCGTCCCTGCCCGGTGGTCGCGTGGAGCAGCGCCCCCATGACGTCGGCGGAGGTCCGGGAGTCGAGCGCGCCGGTCGGCTCGTCGGCGAAGACGATCGGCGCACCGGTCACCTGAGCGCGGGCGATCGCGACGCGCTGCGCCTGACCACCGCTCAGTTCGCCGATCCGGCGGGTCTCCATGCCGGCCAGTCCCAGAGCGGCGAGCCACGCGGCCGCACTCGACTCGGCGGCGATCCGCGGTGTCCCGCCGAGCATCAGGGCGATCGCGACGTTCTCGACGGCGGTCAGCTCGGGGATGAGCAGGCCCTGCTGGAAGACGAAGCCGAAGGACTCGCGCCGCAGCTGCGAGCGGTGGCGTTCGTCGAGCTGGTCGACGCGGACGACGCCCGTCGGGGTGCTGAAGGCGATCGAGCCGGTGTCGGGGGTGACGATCCCGGCGAGCGCATGCATGAGCGTCGTCTTGCCGGAGCCGGAGGCACCCATGATGGCGACCGACTCACCGGGGAGGATGTCGAGGTCGACGCCGGCGAGGGCGACGGTCGGCCCGTACTGTTTCGTGAGTCCGCGAGCGGAGAGGATCGAAGTGTTCATGCTCCCATCGTCGGCGGCGGGTGTCCCGCAGCGCGTCGGCCGGGCGATGCAAGCTCCGCCGCCCGGGTCATCCGCGAGGTGGACCCGGCGTGGACCTCGCGGTCAGTTGCCGCGGCGGCGGTACTGGGCGAAGACCGCCGCGTCGGCTGCCCAGCCTGCGCCGAGGAAGCGGAGACCTGTTCCGGCGTCGGTCCCGCCGGCTGCGGCCGCGGGCGTCTGGGTCGGCTCGACCGAGGTGGTGAGGTCGACCCCGGCAGCGCCCGCGGCGACGTGCGCAGTAGCGCTGACGCGCTCGGCGACCACTCCCTGCTCCGCGGCCTCGTCGCGCAGGCCCGGCATCGGCTCCGTCAGCGGGACCGCCCGCAGCGGTGCGGTGACCCGGGTGTGGACGGCGTGCGAGCGGGTGATCGATGACATGTCCCCATCGTCCTGAACCCGAGCACCCGGCACATCCCGCAGTCGGGTGATCCTGCGTGCCCCGGTCTCATCCTCCGGTACCACGACAGCTGTCGGGCAAACGGGCGGTGGGCAATACGCTTGCGGCATGACGAGTGCACCCCATCGCCACCAACCGCTGCGTCCGGCGGCGCGTCAGCAGCGGGTCCGGTTCCGCGCCCACCGCCCGGCCGAGGTGACGACCACCGTCAGGACGACGCTCCAGCGCCCCTTCGCGATCGGCTTCGTCGGAGCACTCGGTGCCCTCGCGGCCATCCTGCTTATCCTCACCCTCGGCTCACTGTCGACCATCCTCGTCTCCATCGCGGTCGGACTCTTCATCGCCCTCGGCCTCGACCCGGTCGTCGTCCGACTCGAGGCACGAGGCATCAAGCGCCCGTTCGCCATCGCGATCGTCTTCGCCGCCTTCGCCGTCCTGCTCGCGCTCCTCCTGGCCCTCGTCATCCCCGTCGTCACCCGGCAGGCCGTCGAGCTGGTGAGCAACGCCCCCGCCTTCCTCACCGGCATCCAGGACCAGGAGTGGTTCCGGTCCCTGAGCGACTACCTCGGTCCGGGCGTCGATCTCCAGGGCGCGCTCGATTGGCTCTACGGGGTGGCCGCCGACCCGAAGACGTGGGTGGTCCTGGCCGGCGGCGCGCTCAACCTCGGCGTCGGCATCGCGAACGGCTTCTTCGGCGGCTTCATCGCCCTCGTCCTCGCGCTCTACTTCCTCGCGTCCATGCAGGCGATGAAGAACGCGTTCTATTCGCTCGTGCCCCGTCGCTCCCGGCCGCGCGTCGTGTCGATCACCGACCAGATCACCGCCTCGATCGGCGGGTACGTGAGCGGCATGGTGGTGCTGGCCGGGATCAACGCCGTCCTCGGGCTCATCATGATGCTCATCGTCGGGGTGCCGTACGCCGGGATCCTCGCCGTCGTCATCTTCTTCGTGACGCTCATCCCGCTCGTCGGCTCCATCATCGCCACGGTCGTCGTCGCGACCGTCGGGCTGTTCGACTCACCGACGACCGCCCTCGTCGTCATCGTCTACTACCTGGTCTACATGCAGATCGAGTCGTACGTGCTGACGCCGCGGGTCATGAACAAGGCGGTCGCGGTGCCCGGCGCCCTCGTCGTCATCGGCGCGATGGTGGGCGGTTCGCTCATCGGACTGCTCGGCGCCCTCGTCTCCATCCCGGTGACGGCGTCGATCCTGCTGATCATCAAGCAGGTCGTCGTGCCACGGCAGAACGCGAAGGCGTAGCCCTTCGACAGGCTCAGGGACCGGTGGTGGGCTCAGGGACCGGTGCTCAGGCCGTCTGCACCGGGACGGGACGACCGGCGAAGCGGATGCGGACGGACTCCCCCGCCTCCAGTCGTTCCGTCGCGCCGTGCTGCACCGCGACCAGCGTGCCGTCCGGCAGCTCGACGGTCGTGCGACGCACCGGGCCGAGGAAGCTCGAGGTGAGCACGACCGCAGCAGACCCGACCGTGGGCTCCGTCGCGTCGGTGAACACGACGTCCTCAGGCCGGACGAGCGCGACGACGGCACCATCCCCCGGCTGCTCGCCGATCACCGGGAGCACCTGCCCGAGCACCTCGACCCCACCGGGCACGAGCACACCCGGGATCCGGTTGCTCAGGCCGATGAACTCCGCGACGAACGGCGACGACGGCCGCGAGTAGAGCTCCTCCGGCGTCCCGATCTGCTCGATGACGCCGGCACGCATGACGGCGACCCGGTCGGCGACGGCGAGCGCCTCCTCCTGGTCGTGCGTGACGAAGAGGGTCGTGATCTGCAGCTCCGACTGGATCCGACGGATCTCGTCACGCAACTGGACGCGCACCTTGGCGTCGAGGGCGCTGAGCGGCTCGTCGAGGAGGAGGACCCGAGGACGCGTGACCAACGCCCGGGCGAGAGCGACGCGCTGCTGCTGCCCGCCCGACAGCTGGTGGGCGTAGCGGGCGGCGAGGTGGCCGAGGCCGACGAGGTCGAGACTCTCGGCGGCACGCGTCCGTCGCTCGGCCGCCGGCACCTTCCGCATGCGCAGGCCGAACTCGACGTTCTCGATCACCGTGAGGTGTGGGAACAGCGAGTACGACTGGAACACCATGCCGAGGTCGCGCTTGTTCGTCGGCACGGACACGACGTCGACCCCGTCGATGAGCACGCTCCCCGAGGTGATGTCCTCGAGCCCCGCCAGGCTGCGGAGCGCGGTCGTCTTCCCGCACCCCGACGGCCCCAGCAGCGCGACGAACTCACCGGGCGCGAGGTCGAGGCTCACGCCGTCGAGGGCACGGGCACCCGAGCCGTAGTCCTTCACGACGCGATCGAACCGCACCGCCGCGCCGGCCGGGCGTCCGTCTCCGGGCGTCGCTGCCGGTGCCGACTGGTCGATGGTGGTCATGGTGTCTCCCTGATGCGGCGGATCGATCCGACGCGGCCGATGATGAACAGCAGGACGAAGGCGAAGGCGAGCGCCAGCAGGGCGAAGGCCACCGCGACGAAGGGATCGCTCTTCGACACCTGCACGAGCGAGGTCTGCAGCGTGTTGCGTCCGAGGAGCGAGGCGATCGTGTACTCACCGAGGACGACGGCGACCGAGATGACCGACGCCGTCAGCACGCCGCGACGCAGGTTGGGCAGCAGGACGCGGACGAGGACGGTCCCCCAGCCGGCGCCGAGCGTGCGCGCGGCCTCGGCGAGGGTGCCGACGTCGACCGACTGCAGGTTCGCGGCGATCGCCCGGTAGGCGTACGGCAGCACCGTGATCCCGTACGCGAACGCGAGCGTCCACGGCGCACTGCCGAGCAGCCTGGCCACGACCGAGTAGACCGGCGCGAGTCCGACGACGAGCACGATGGCCGGCACGGTGATCGGGATGATGCAGACGAACTCGAGGACCCGCTGCAGCTTCGGGAAGCGGAGCTTGACGAGGATCATCGTCGGCAGCAGGAGCACCACGACGATCAGCACGGTCACCGCGGCGAGCACGACGGAGTTGCCGATGCCCTGGAAGAGCACCCGGTACTTCCGCGAGTTCTCCGGGTCGAGGATCGCAGCCCAGTGGCCGAGGTCGTGGCCGCCGTCGATCCCGGCGCGCAGGGTGAACTCGACCATCGACAGGATCGGGACGGCGAACACCACCGCGACGACGACGAGGATGACCCGGCTCGTGAGCTTCGACGGCGTGGCCGAGTCGCGGACGGCGCTCATCGCTGCCACCGTTCCGTCCGCGCCTGGAGGGCGGAGTAGGCCGTCATCATGACGACCATCACGACGATCATCCCGATCGCGAGCGAACCGGCGAGGTTCTCCCGGCCGAGGACGGTCTCGCTGATGAGGGCACCGCGGATCTGGAGTGGCACGATCTGCGCCCCCTGGCTGATGAGCGCGGCGGCGGTCGCATAGCTCGAGAACGCGTTCGCGAACAACAGCAGGAGCGACCCGAGGAAGGAGGGGGCGAGGATCGGCATCGCGATCCGGGTCCAGTAGGTGAAGCGGGTGCCGCCGAGGGTCGCGTTCGCCTCGGACCAGGTCCGCTTCAACCCCTCCATCGCCGGCATGAAGGTGATGACCATGAGCGGCACCTGGAAGTACAGGTACGGCAGGAGGAGGCCCGGGACCTGGTAGAGCCACACGCCGTCGGCGAAGAGGTCGACCCCGAGGCGGTCCTTGAGGAACACGGTGACGAGGCCCTGGATGCCGATGGTCGCGATGAAGGCGAAGGCGAGCATGACGCCACCGAACTGGGCGAGGACGCTCGAAGCCGCATCGACGAAGGTGCGGATGAGTCCGTCGGGCCGGACCGCGAGGAGCGCGTAGCAGACGAGGGCTCCGACGACGGCTCCGGCGACCGCAGTGACGGCGGAGACCCAGAAGGAGCTGGCGAAGGCCCCGAGGACCGCCGGTTCGGCGAGCGCCGTGAGGTTGTCGAGCGTGAACGCGCCGTCGCCGTCGAAGAAGCCGGTGGCGAGGGCGAGGAACGTCGGGACCGCGAGGAAGAGCAGGGCGTACAGCGCGAACGGCGTCAGGCCGAGGAGCGTCCAGCGCGGACGGCGGCGGGGGCGCGCCGCAGCGGGTTCGGCCGAAGCGTCCGATGCGTCGGTCGGCGGGAGCGAGACGGCGGGGCCGGCGTGTGCCGACCCCGCCTCACTCCGCCGGGTGGCGGAGGTGGTCATCAGGAGATCGCTGCCGCCCACTTCTCGGCGAGCAGCGAGGTGGCCTGCTCGGTCTGCTCGGGCGTGAACTGCACGAGGTCCGCGGGCATCTCGCCCACGGCGTCGAGCGCCTTCTGGTCGACGGTGTCGGCCTCGACCATCGCGGCGAGGGTCGACGGGTACGCGCCGGCGGCGAGGTACAGGTTCTGCGCCTCGGGGCTGAAGATGAACTCCTGCCAGAGTCGCGCGGCCGCGGGGTGCGGGGCGTCCACGTTGATGGCCTGGTTGTAGTAGCTGCCGACGGCCGAACCCGGGAGGACGGTGGTCTTCCAGTTGCGCTGGCCCTCGTTCTCGGTCGCGGCGGCGAGGTTGTTGTAGCTCCAGTCGATCACGACGGGGGTCTCACCCGAGGCGATCGTCGCCGGGGTCGGGTCGAGGGGCAGGAAGTTGCCCGCCTGGTTGAGCTTCTGGAAGAAGTCGACACCGGGCTGGATGTCGTCGGCCGAACCACCGGACTGCAGGGCGGCGAGGTAGACGCCGGCTGCGGCGGCACCGGCCTGGGTCGGGTCGCCGTTCAGCGCGACCTTGCCCGCGAACTCAGAGCCGAGGAGGTCGTCGAGCGACTTCGGTGCCGGGACGGCGTCCGCGTCATAGCCGATGGAGACGAGGCCGGTGTAGTCGTAGACCCACAGGCCGGTCTTCTCCTTCGAGCCCTCCGGGATGTCGTCCCAGTTGGCGACCTGGTACGGCGCGAACTGCTTGAGGTTGTCGAGGGCGACGGCGGAGCCGAGGTCGAAGACGTCGGGAGCGGTGTCCTGGCCCTGCTGGTTCTTCGCGGCCGTGATCTCCTCGGCGCTCGAGACGTCGGGGTCGGCCGAGTTGACCGTGATGTCGTACTTGTCCTCGAACGCGGAGATGATCTTCCCGTAGTTCGCCCAGGTGTCGGGGAGGGCGATGACGTTCAGCTGGCCCTCGGCCTTCGCCGCCTCGACGAGCGCGTCCATCCCGCCGAAGTCCTCGGCGGAGGTCGCCGTCTTGGCGTCGACGTCGGAGCCGGCTCCGGTGTCCGCTCCGGCGGAGCATGCGGTGAGCGCGGTCGCTGCGAGCGCGACGATGGCGAGGGCGGTCATACGCCTGGTGTTCACGGTTCCTCCAGTGACGTCGGCGGCCGCCCGTGCTGTCGGGCCGTCGGATACCGCGTCCGTCGTCTGGAGGACAAGCTAGGGTCGCGACGTAGCGCGATCGGGGCCTGCCGGTGTCGCGCAGGTGAACAGTGCCCTTCGACAAGCTCAGGGACCGGGCGGGGGGGCTCCGGGGCCGCGTCAGCCGCGGAGGGCCACTGGGCCGGGGCTCCTGGCGAGGCGCTCCTCGAGACCGGACCGGACCTCCGGCCACTCCTCGGCGATCACGGAGAACAGCGCGGTGGTCCGCCACGTGCCGTCGGCCCGCTGCTTGTCGCGGCGGATGAGCCCCTCGAATGTGGCCCCGAGGCGCAGGATCGCCGTGCGCGAGCGCTCGTTGCGCTCGTCGGCCTGGATCTTGACCCGGCCGAAGCCCGCGTCGAACGCGAGCCCGAGGAGCAGCAGCTTCGTCTCGGCGTTGACAGCGGTGCCCCAGACGCGCGGGTCGTACGCCGTCCAACCGAGGTGGGCGGCCTCCCCCGGCTCGTCGAAGTCGCCGAGCGTGGACGTGCCGACGAGGAGCCCGTCGTGCTCGCCGCCGACGAGACGGATGACGTAGGTGTTGCGCACGCCGGTCGTGAAGTAGCCGTCCGCGAAGGCGTCGAACTCGGCCTGCGTCGTCGGCAACCCCGCAGGCCCGCCGCCGTAGCCGCCGGCGAAGACCTCCGGGTGCGCGATCGCCGTGAACAGCTCCGGATAGTGCGCGCGTTCAAGCGGTTCGAGGCGGATGGTCCGGCCGTCGATGGGGCGGGGCTCAGGGCGTCGTGCGGTCACCGTTCCACCGTATCCGGTGACGGGCGTCGCGCGCGGACCGGTCTCGCGGTCAGGCGAGGATGAGGCAGGTGGGCGAACCGGCGTCGAGCGTCCCGAGGAGCGTCGTCGGGACCCCCGTGCGCTCGTCGAGCCGGAAGCTCGCAATGGAGTTCGACAGCTGGTTCGCGACGTGCAGGAAGCGACCCGACTCCCGGTGGTGGCGCGGCATCGTCCCACCGCACTCGACGTCGGCCACGGCCTCGACCCGCGAACCGTCGCCGGTGACCCGCAGGGTGGCGATGCGGTCGCTCCCGCGGACGCCGACGTGCAGCTGCTCCCGCGAGGCGGCGAGGCTGATCTCGGCACCCGTGTCGCCCTCGGACACGCCCTCCGAGGTGGCGACGGTCGCCGCGAGGATGTGCCAGTGCCCGTCGGTGCCGTCGACACCGAGCGTGAAGACCTCGACCGAGTACTCGGTGATGACGTGGAGGTGCCCGCTCGGGTGGACGACGAGGTGTCGCGGACCCGTGCCGCGCGGGAACACGACGGTGTGGTCGAGCACCAACCGCGGCCCACGGAGCTGCCAGATGCGGACCGTGTCGTGGCCGAGGTCGGTGGTCGCGATGCGGCCGTCCGGGAGGAGCGCCGAGGCGTGCGCGCGCGACGGTCGGGACGGCAGAGCCTCGCCGACAGCGGCCTCCAGCGCGAGCAGCGTGAGCGCGTCCTCGCCAGCGTCCGCGGACTCCGCAGCGAGCGCGGTGGGCGACGCCCAGGGGTCGACGGACGCCTCGCCGAGACGCGGGTCGCCGGCGAACGCCGCGTTCTCCGCGAGCGGGACGGTCACGACCCGACCGTCGCCGTAGCAACTCGCGACGAGGACGTCGGCACCGGGGACCGTCGCGACGTGGCACACCGAGTCGCCGGCTTCGATGGGCTTGCCGAACGGCGCGAGCCCGAACTCGCCGGAGCGCTTGAACGCTTCGACGGCCCCGGTCGACTCGCTCGCGGCGTAGACGATCGGCAGCGTCGGGTGCAGGGTGATGAAGGACGGCGACTGCGCCTCCGACGACTGCACGAGGCGGAGGGTGCCCGCCTCGTCCTGGCGCAGCAGGCTGATGCCGGCACCGGTGCCGTCGGCCTCCGAGGTGTAGGAACCGAGCAGGAGGTAGGGGTTGTCGTCGCTCACCCCCACAGTCTCCCACCTGCGCCGTCTGACATCGGCGCCCGCTCAGGAGGCGCGGCGGGCACGGACGCCTGCCGCGTACTCCTTCGGGGTCATGCCGATCGCCTCACGCACGATCCGGATGAGCGTCGCACGGGTGATCCCGAGCGCGTTCGCGAGGGTGACGAGCGAGAGGTCGGGATCGTCGTCGAGCGTCGCCAGGGCGCGCCGGACCCGTGGGTCGAGCGCTCCGGTGTCGCGCTGGGCACGCACCGCCGGGCGAGGCCTGACCTCACCGCTCGTGAGCTCCTCGACCGGTGGCAGCCCGGGCAGGGACGGCTGACTGGATTCGTCCACCATGGCGCGTTCGACGCTCGTCGTTCGCTGCTCGGGTCAGTCGACGAGGTCGTGACGCACGACGATCGCGTCGCGGCCGGGACCCACACCGATCGCGGAGATGCGCGAACCGCTCATCGCCTCGAGCGCCAGCACGTAGTCCTGGGCGTTCTTCGGGAGGTCCTCGAAGCGGCGGACACCGGTGATGTCCTCCTGCCAGCCGGGGAACTCCTCGTAGATCGGGACGGCGTGGTGGAAGTCGGTCTGCGAGACCGGCACCTCGTCGACCCGGACGCCGTCGACCTCGTAGGCGACGCACACCGGGATGGTGGCGAGGTCGTCGAGGATGTCGAGCTTCGTCAGGACGAAGTCGGTGACGCCGTTGATGCGCGCCGCGTACCGGGCGATCGGGGCGTCGTACCAGCCGACGCGACGCGGGCGGCCGGTCGTCGTGCCGAACTCGAAGCCCTTCGAGCGGAGGTAGTCGCCGGACTCGTCGAACAGCTCGGTCGGGAACGGGCCGGCGCCGACGCGGGTCGTGTAGGCCTTGACGATGCCGATGACGCGGTCGAGGCGGTTCGGGGCGACACCGGAGCCGGTGGCCGCACCACCCGAGGTCGCGTTGGAGGAGGTGACGAAGGGGTAGGTGCCGTGGTCGACGTCGAGCATCGTGGCCTGCCCACCCTCGAAGAGGACGATCTTGCCGTCGTCGAGCGCCTCGTTCAGGACGAGCGCGGTGTCGGCCACCATCGGGCGGAGTCGCTCGGCGTAGGCGAGGAGGTCGGCCACGATCTCGTCGACCGTGATGGCGCGGCGGTTGAAGACCTTGACCAGCAGGTGGTTCTTCTGGTCGAGGGCGCCCTCGACCTTCTGGCGCAGGATGTTCTCGTCGAAGAGGTCCTGGATGCGGATGCCGACGCGGTTGATCTTGTCGGCGTAGGCCGGGCCGATGCCACGGCCGGTGGTGCCGATCTGACGCTTGCCGAGGAAGCGCTCCGTCACCTTGTCGATGGTGCGGTGGTACTGGGTGATGACGTGCGCGTTGGCGCTCACGAGGAGGCGCGAGACGTCGATGCCGCGGGCCTGGAGCGCCTCGAGCTCGTGGAACAGCACCTCGATGTCGATGACGACACCGTTGGAGATGACGGGGACGACGCCGCTCGTCAGGATGCCGGACGGCAGGAGGTGGAGCGCGTACTTCTCGTCACCGATGACGACCGTGTGCCCCGCGTTGTTGCCGCCGTTGAACTTCACGACGTAGTCGATGCGGTCACCGAGCAGGTCGGTGGCCTTCCCCTTGCCTTCGTCGCCCCACTGGGCGCCGACGATCACGATTGCTGGCATCTGGATGCCGCCCCTTCCGGATTCTCGTGTGCCCGGCGGATCCGCTGGGGAACCACGCCCTGACAGGCCGGACGCCCACCCTCTGCGGGCGGGCGTCTCGTGCACGCACCCCTCCATCGTACCGGAGGAGGGTCACGGGCACCGAGTCCCGGGCTGCGCTCGATACCATGAGGGGATGTTCAGGCCTCGGGCGGCCGTCCTGCCTGCCGATCGCCCTCGACGACCGTCCTCTCGACCGACCGAACGGAACCCATGACCTCCCTGCCGCGCCTCGTCGCCTTCGACCTCGACGACACCCTCGCCCCGTCGAAGTCCGCGCTCGACCCTCGCATGGCCGAACTGTTCGTCGCGCTCCTCGAACGCACCTCGGTGTGCATCATCTCGGGCGGCCAGATCGTGCAGTTCCAGAACCAGGTGCTCGACCGGCTCGGAGCCGCGTCGCCCGAGGCCCTCGGCCGACTGCACCTCATGCCCACCTGCGGCACCCGGTACGACCGCTTCGACGGCACCGCGTGGGTCACCGTCTACAAGCACGACCTCACCGACGACCAGAAGGCCCGCGCCATGGGCGCGCTCGAGACCGAGGCCAAGCGACTCGGCCTCTGGGCCGACGAGACCTGGGGACCGATCCTCGAGGACCGCGGCTCGCAGATCACCTTCTCCGCCCTCGGGCAGGCAGCGCCGGTCGCCGAGAAGACCGCCTGGGACCCCGACGGCGCGAAGAAGGAGTCGCTGCGCGCCGCCGTGCAGGCGTTGCTCCCCGACCTCGAGGTCCGCTCCGGCGGCTCGACCTCCGTCGACATCACCATGGCGGGCGTCGACAAGGCGTTCGGCATGACGCGGCTCGCCGAGCACACGGGCATCCCGCTGGAGGAGATGGTCTTCGTCGGCGACCGTCTCGACGAGGGCGGCAACGACTACCCGGTCCTCGCGCTCGGGGTGCCGTCGGTGGCCGTGCACGGCTGGCAGGACACGGCGGCGTACCTGGAGTCGCTCGGCCTGTAGGGCGCCGGTCCCTGAGCCGCGCCCCGGTCCCTGAGCCTGTCGAAGGGCTAGTCGGAGCCGAGGATGACGATCGCGGAGGTCGGCGGTGCCGCCGCCGCGACGAGGTACTCGATCTCCTCCGACGCGGTGGGGTCGGCCTCGCGCAGGAAGGCGTCGAGACGCTCGACCTCTTCGGTCTCGCCGATCGCCTTCGCGGAGCGGCGGAGCGCGTAGAGCGAGCGCAACACCCCGCGGTTCGGCGCGTGCGACCACGGGATCGGGCCCTGACCGCGCCAGCCGGCGGCACGGAGCGAGTCCAGGCCGCGGTGGTACCCGACCCGCGCGGCCGCGTAGCCGGGGATCGGCGACTGCGGGTCGTGGACGGCGTCGGCGAGGAGCGCCCAGCCGAGCGAGGAGCGGGGGTGGGCCGCGAGGAGGTCCGCCAGCGCCTCGATCGAACCGACGGCCGCGTGGAACTCGGCATCGGTGGCGCTGTCGTCCGGCAGCAGTGTCGGAGGGGTTGCCATCAGATTCTCACCGGTCATCGTTCAACCATAGCTCCGTTCCCGGAGCCCGGCGTGGGAGGAAGCTGGCAGCCCTCGCTGAGAGCTCGCCGCATCAATCGACATCGATATTGCACACCGCTGTGCAAGATAGTACGATCGCTGTCATGACCACCACCCAAGCGCCTGCTAGCGGGTCGCGCGCCCCTCGTCGCGACGCCGCGGAGAACCGCCTCGCGCTGCTCGAAGCCGCCCGCCTGGCGCTCCGCAGCGACCCCGACGCCAGCCTCGAGACCATCGCGGCCGCCGCCGGCCTCACCCGCCGTTCGGTGTACGGACACTTCGCCACGCGCGACGAGCTCGTGAACGCCGTCGTCGTGGCTGGGGCCGAGCGCGTCGCCGCGTCGATCACGGCCGTCCGAGGCGAGGACCCGCTCACCACCATCGCGCTCATCGGCGACGTCCTCTGGGCCCAGGTGGACCACGTCCGGATCATGGCGCCGCTCGCCGTCCGCGGGCCGCTCCGCGCCGTCACGGCGGCAGCCCTCGAACCCGTTCGGACCCTCCTCCTCCGCACCGTCGAGGCCGGTGTCGCGGACGGTTCCATCCGCCCCGACATCGACGCCGGCGTCCTCGCCCGACTCGTCGAGAGCACGGCCGTCGGGGTGCTCGAAGAGGCGACCCGGTCCGGCCTCTCGACGAGCGCCGGCCGCCGCCTCGTCATGCTCGCCACCCTCGGGGCTGTCGGTCTGTCGTGGCAGGACGCCACGGCGGTCGCCGACCGCGCCGACACCGGACACGCAGACACCCACCGGCACACCGCCGGCACCGGTACGAACGAGGAGTCCTCCCATGCGCGTTGAACTCGACGGCGTCTCCAAGGGCAAGGGCGGCATCGTCCTCGAGCCGACCTCCCTCTCCTTCCGGACGGGCGAGGCGACCTTCGCCCGCGCCGAGACCGAGCAGCGGCCGACCGTCCTCGGCCTCATCGCCTCCGGCCGGATGAAGCCCGACACCGGGACCGTCCTCATCGACGGAGCGACCGACCGCAAGACGATGCGCCGCGTGATCGCCCTCATCGACGCGCCCGACGTCTCCGAACCGGCCAGCGGCGTCGCGGTCTCCGGCGTCGTCGCCGAGGAGCTCATGTTCGCCGGCCGGGCGAGCCACCCCTTCGCCGTCGCGCGGTTCCTCGAGTCGCTCGACCTCGCACACCTCGCGAAGCAGCCGATCTCGACCGTCGCGCCGACCGACCGCGTGCGGCTCCTCACCGAGCTCGCGGTCCTCCGGGAGGACGTCACCGCACTCGTCCTCGTCTCCCCCGACCGCCACGGCGGCGACCCGCTCGAGTGGTGGAACCTCGCCCGCAAGCTCGCCGCCCGCGGCTACGGCGTCCTCGTGATCGCCGGCGACGCTTCGGCGACAGCCATCAACGCCACCGCGGACGCCCCGGTGTCCGAGAACGCCACGGACGAACTCGTCCCCCTCTTCCAGCAGGACTGGTCGTGACGCACACCGTGCACCACCACCGTCCAGCCACCACCTCATCCCGCACCACCCGTCCCCAGAAGGACCTCCTGTGAAGATCTTCGCGATGATCCGCGCCGAACTGTCCCGCCTGTGGGCCACGCCCATGTCGCGGCTCGCCCTCGTCGCCCTCATGTGCGTCCCGCTGCTCTACGGCGGCCTGTACCTCTGGGCGAACCAGGACCCGTACGCCAAGCTCGACCAGGTGCCCGTGGCGCTCGTCGTCGAGGACACCGGTGCGCCGGCGACCGACGACACCACCGGCGACGCGACCGGCGAGACGGAGAACTACGGCGACGACATCGCCGACCAGCTCATCGAGGACGGCTCGTTCGCCTGGCACGAGGTCAGCGCGGCCGACGCCGCCCGGGGGGTGAACGACGGGACCTTCGACTTCAGCGTCACGATCCCCGCCGACTTCTCGACCTCGCTCACCTCCGCGTCGGGCGACGCCCCGCAGCAGGCGACGGTGCAGCTCACGACCAACGACGCCAACAGCTATCTGGCGACGACGATCGGCGAGCAGGCCGTCAAGCAGATCAAAGCGACCATCGTGCAGACGGTCAACCGTCAGGCCGCCGGCCGGTTCCTCATCGCGCTCGACACGATCAAGACGAAGCTCGTCGACGCCACCTCTGGCGCCACGCAGTTGGCCGACGGCGCACAGCAGGCCTTCGACGGCGCCGGGACCGCCCAGGCCGGCGCTGCGACCCTCGCGTCCGGCACGGCCCAGATCGCCGCGGGGACGGCCAGTCTGCCCTCGCAGACCGATCAACTGGCCTCGGGTGCCGAGCAGGTGGCGTCCGGGACGTCGACGCTCGCCGGCAAGGGTGACGAGGTCGGAGCAGCCGCCCAGCGACTCGTCGACTCGATCCCCACGGCCCGCGCCCAGATCTCACAGACGCTCGCGGAGAACGGCTTCACCCCCGAGCAGATCGCCCAGGTGCTGGCGCTCCTCGACCCGGTGGCAGCCGACGCCACGACGGCGAACGAGCGCGTCCAGACCGTCGTCTCGCAGGTCGACCAGCTCAACAGCGGCGCCCAGCAGGTCGCCGGAGGCGCCCGGACGCTGAGTGACGCGATGCCAGCGCTCGCTTCGGGGACGCAGCAGGCCGCCGACGGTGCGGCGTCGCTGCAGACCGGCCTCGCGACCCTGCAGACGGGCCTCGGCACCCTCCGTGACGGCATCGTCACCCTCCGCGACGGTCTGCAGTCCGGCGCGGACGCCATCCCAGCGACCACCGCGGACTCCCGCGAACTCCAGGCCAAGACGATCGCCGACCCGGTCAAGCTGACCAACTCCTCCGTGACGAGCGCGGGCACCTACGGAGCCGGACTCGCGCCGTTCTTCGTCAGCCTCGCCGCCTGGATCGGCATCTACGCGCTCTTCCTCATCGTCAAGCCGGTGTCGCGGCGGGCGATCACGGCGCTCCACAGCCCCATCAAGGTGACGGTAGCCGGCTGGCTCACGCCCGGCCTCCTCGGCACGATCCAGATGGTCGCGCTGTTCGGGATCCTCGCCGGCGCCCTGCACTTCGAGGTCCACAACCCGCTCGCGACCTACGGGATGATGGCGCTCGCGTCCCTCACCTTCGCGGCGATCATCCTGACGCTCAACGTGTGGTTCGGCAGCGTCGGACAGTTCCTCGGCCTCGTGCTCATGGTCGCCCAGCTCGTCACGGCCGGAGGCACGTTCCCGTGGCAGACACTCCCGGCGCCGCTGGCCGCACTGCACCACGTGCTCCCGATGTCCTACGCCGTCGACGGCATGCGCCAGTTGATGTACGGGGGACGGATGGACGCCGCCCTGCAGGACGCCGGGGTCCTGCTGGCCTGGCTGGCGATCGCACTGAGCCTCTCGGCGATCGGCGTGACGCGGATGACGCACGCCAGGACGCTCCGCGACCTCCGGCCGAGCCTCATCGGCTAGGCAGCCATCGAGCGCGCAGGAGCCCGCGCCGGAGCGTCGTCCTCGGGTCGGACGACGCTCCGGCGCGTGTGGTCGGCCTGCTGCGTGCGACGCCCATTCGGGTCGGGCATCGTTCGACGTCGGCGTCTGAGCGCCGCGTCGATCCGGGTTCGGGTCCGCCCGACAGCGTTGCACTCCCTTGAGTGATCGACCGGAGGCGCGATCATGACGCGGAACGCGCCAGATTCTCGGCACGGTCGTCGAGCCACCGGAAGGACCGCGTTCGTCCGGGGCGAAGACCCCGCCGACACATCCCGGAAACACCGGAGGCCGCCGGGAGTGGGGGGACTCCCGGCGGCCACCGGTGCGACGGAACGGGCGCGTTCCGTCTGGAGCAGCTGAGCGTCGCGGTTCGGGCCACGGCGATCAGCTGCGGGTGCAGCGCGCTGCTCAGCGGGAGAGCAGCGACGCCTCCTCGCGCTGTTCGGCGAGCATCCGACGACGCGTCGCGAAGGCGGCTCCGGCCCCCCAGATGAGGAGCGATGCGAACAACGCGCCGGCCGGAGCGATGAGCTCGCTCGAGCCGGGCTGCGTCGCACTGATCGAGCTCGACGCCTCGTCGACCCGGGCGTCGGCCTGAGCCGGCGCGGCGACGCCGACGATGAGGGCGACCGCGAGGGCGGCGGGGACGGCGAGCGCGGCGACGCCACGGACCTTGGACGGGTGGGTTCCTCGTTCGGGCGAGACTCCCAGGGCAGAGCGGTGCTTCATCTTCGATTCATCCTTCGGGTGACCGCCGATTCGCACCGCACGGATTCGGGTCCGTGCGGTGGCCCTCGGTGGCTTCGGGTGCCGGAGGGATTCGGGTTCGGCGGTGGAGTGTTGCTCCGCTAGACAGTATGCCGGGGGGTGTCGGCACTTTGGGGGACCTCGGGGGCAATTGAGGGAATCTTGAGGTGTTCCTGAGGTACGCACACGGGTGCCGTTCGAAACCACCCGCGGACGGGGGCCAACCCGATCAGGACGCGTCGAAGGAGACGTGCTGCATGACCCAGGCGTGCATCGCGACGGCTGCCGCCGCGGAGGCGTTGATCGATCTCGTCGACCCGAACTGGGTGATCTCGAGCACCGCGTCGGCAGCGGCGAGCGCCTCCGGTGAGAGCCCAGGCCCCTCCTGCCCGAAGAGCAGGAGGCACCGCTCGGGAAGGCGGAACGTCTCGATCGGGACCGACCCCGGCACGTTGTCGATCGCGATGATCGGCAGCTCGGCCGCCGACGCCCAGGCGACGAGCGCCGCGACGTCGACGTGGTGCTCGACGTGCTGGTAGCGATCGGTCACCATGGCTCCGCGCTTGTTCCACCGTCGGCGCCCGACGATGTGCACGGTGTCGGCGGCGAACGCGTTGGCGGTGCGCACGATCGACCCGATGTTCATGTCGTGCTGCCAGTTCTCGATGGCGACGTGGAACGGATGGCGGCGGTCGTCGATGTCGGCGACGATGGCCTCCATCGACCAGTAGCGGTAGCGGTCGACGACGTTCCGGGTGTCGCCCTCGCGCAGCAGCTCGGGGTCGTACCAGGGGTCGTCCGGCCACTCCCCCTGCCATGGACCGACGCCGGCCGTCGGGCTCTCGGCCTGATCGGGGCCGGCGACCGGGTCGTCCGGGTGGAGCGGGGTCTCTGGCACCAGCCAACCCTACCCGCGCCGTGCCACACTGGAGGTCCGGGCCCGACGCCGCGCCACCCCCGCGGCGCAGCGCTCGCGCAGCCCGCACGGAGCACCTGGAGGAACGCATGTCACGACGCGACGAGGTCGAATGCTGGCTCACCGACATGGACGGCGTGCTGGTCCATGAGAACCACGCCCTCCCGGGTGCCGCCGCGCTCCTGCAGCAGTGGCAGGATCAGCGGACGCCCTTCCTGGTGCTCACCAACAACTCGATCTTCACCCCGCGCGACCTGAGCGCCCGGCTGCGCGCGTCCGGGCTCGACGTGCCCGAGGAGTTCATCTGGACCTCCGCGCTCGCGACGGCCGCCTTCCTGGCCGAGCAGGAGCCGGGCGGCTCGGCGTTCGTCATCGGGGAGGCCGGGATCACCACGGCCATCCACGAGGCCGGCTTCACCATGACGGAGACGAACCCCGACTACGTGGTCGTCGGCGAGACCCGCAACTACTCGTTCGAGGCCATCACCAAGGCGATCCGCCTCATCGCCGGAGGCGCGCGCTTCATCGTGACGAACCCGGACGCGACCGGACCGAGCAAGGACGGTCCGCTTCCGGCGACCGGTGCCATCGCGGCGCTCATCACGAAGGCCACCGGCATGGAGCCTTACGTCGTCGGAAAGCCGAACCCGATGATGTTCCGATCGGCGCTCAACAAGATCGGCGCGCACTCGGAGAACACCGGAATGATCGGCGACCGCATGGACACCGACATCGTCGCGGGCATCGAGGCCGGTCTCCACACGATCCTCGTGCTCACGGGCATCAGTGACGAGGCCGAGATCAACCGCTACCCGTTCCGTCCGAACGAGATCCTGAGCGGCGTCATCGACCTCGTGACGGAGCCCGTCGAGGTCGAGATCTAGGCCGTTCGGCCACCACCAGCCCACCGTTCCGTTCCCGCCCCGCCACGCACCGAGGACTTCCATGCGCGCCGTCGTCTACGACCAGTTCACCGCCGAGCCCGAGGTCCGCGACGTGCCGGATCCGGTGCCGTCCGACGCCGGCGTCGTCGTGCGCGTGGAGACCACGGGTCTCTGCCGGAGCGATGCGCACGGCTGGCTCGGGCACGACGACGGCATCGCCCTCCCCCACGTGCCCGGCCACGAACTCGTCGGGCGCATCCATGCGGTCGGCCCCGCCGTCGAGCGGTTCCGCGTGGGCGACCGCGTCACGGTGCCCTTCGTGTGCGCGTGCGGACGCTGCGCCCAGTGCCTCGCGGGGAACGGGCAAGTCTGCCCGAACCAGACGCAGCCGGGCTTCACCCACTGGGGTTCCTACGCCGAGCTCGTCGCCCTGCACGACGCGGACGTGAACCTCATCCCGGTGCCGGAGTCCCTCGACGCCGGTGCCGCCGCCCTCCTCGGGTGCCGGTTCGCGACGGCCTTCCGCGGGCTCGTCCACCGTGCCGGGCTCCGCAGCGGGGAGCGCCTGCTCGTCGTCGGCTGCGGCGGCGTGGGGCTGAGTGCGGCCATGATCGGCGTCGCGCTCGGTGCCGAGGTCATCGCCGTCGACATCGACGCCTCGGCCCTGGCGCGCGCGGCGTCGATCGGCGTCACGCACACGATCGACTCGAGCGGTCTCGACGAGGCCGCCGTCCTCGCGCGCATCGCCGAAGCCGCACCCATGGGCGTGCAGGTGTCGGTCGAAGCCCTCGGGCGTGAGTCCACGATGCGCCTCAGCCTCCTCGCGCTGGCACCGATGGGCCGTCAGGTGCAGATCGGGCTGTTCTCGAGCGAACCGACCCTCCCGCTGCCGCGCATCATCTCGCAGGAGCTGTCACTGCACGGCAGTCACGGCATGCCGGCTTCCGACTACTCGGAACTGCTCGACCTCGTCTCGAGCGGTGCGCTGCGTCCGCAGGATCTCATCGAACACCGCATCGGTCTCGACGAGGCGCCGGCGGCACTCGTCGCCCTGGCATCCGGAGACCGCTCGACGGGTGTGACCGTCATCGACGTCGTCTGACCCGCGACGACGTCGGGTGCGTCGTCAAAGGGTGTCCGGGGCTCCGGCCGTCGACCATCCTGCGGACACGCTCGGCATAGTGGCGTCCGCAGCCGCTCCGGCCGCGTTCGCGGCACCGACGAGCGTTCCGAAGTAGAACGCGAGCAGGAGCAGCACGGCGGCCCCCAGGCCGACGACCGCCCAGAGCAGCGCCTTCGGGATGCCCTGATCCGCGTGCTCTCCGCGGTATTCGGGGAGATCGCGGTCGGGCGCGGACTGCGTGGCCTGCGGTGGCAAGGTGGCGCCGACGATACCCGCAGCCGCGGCCGGGGTCGTGAGCGCGCTCGCGCCGTCGAGTTCCGGGAACGCGACCGTCTCGCCCGGGAGCGCGGCCGGCGCCGTCTGCGGCACGTTCGCGATCGGTCCCTGCGAGGGGACGGCGGCGGCGTGTGCGCCGAAGACGGACACCGAGGCGGGGGTCACTGGTGTGGGCGCGGTGTTCGAGGCGACGTCGGGCTCGGCCTCCGAGGAGGTGTGCGCAGCGCTGTCGTCGTCTCCGGCAGCGGGGGCCCCGGTTCGTCGTGACCCGCCGGTGTCGTCGTCGGGATCCGTGCCGTCGACATCGGTGCCGTCGGCGGCGACGAGGCCCGGGACGGGGGCGAGCGGGAGATCGGGGTCGGCGATCGCGTCGGCCTGGAGCGACCAGCCACCCTCGGCGGCGAAGGCGTCGGCGAGCGACCGTGCCGAGGCCGCCTTCGCAGTGGCGGTGGTGGTGGCGTCGGGCTGATCGGACGGATCGGCAGGGGCGACCGTGGCAGAGTCCTCGGCCTGCTCGGTGTCGGCGAGCGGCGTGGCAGCCGGCTCACCGTCGGTCTCGGCGCCTTCGACCGAGGCGACCTGGACCGCATCCGTCTCCGGTCCGAGGTCGAACAGCGACTCGAGCCGCAGCTCCTCGCTGACCGGCTCGGGCTCGCCGACCGGCTCAGGGTCGATCGAGTCCGGGTCAGCGACCGGGGGATCCGCCGCGGCGGCATCCGTGGTGGGATCGGTCGCACCGTCGGCGACGGCCCCGTCCGGCACGAACGACGGAAGCGGCGTGACGCCCGCCGCAGCGAGTGGGACGGCGTCGAACTCGACGATCTCCTCGTCGAACTCGTCGTCGAGCTCCTCCGGGTCGACGGCGAACGCCGGGGTCTCGGACGCTGAGGTCCCGCTGACCGGGGTCGGTGCCGTCTCGGGAGCGGAATCGGCGGCGCGGTCGGCCGAGGTCTCCGTGACGTCGGTGTCGTCGCCCGAGCCGAGGCCGGAAGCGGCACCGGCAGCGGTTGCGGCCCCTGCGGCGGCGAGGCCACCGGCCGCCACGGCTGCGTCGAACCCACCGAGCGACAGCGTCGGGAAGAGGTCGACCGTGTCGTTCGCGGCGGGGACGATCGGTGCGGCGTCCGGCGCGGAGCCGTCGGTCTCGGTCGCGTCGTCGGTCCAGCTGGCGAACTCGTCACCGGGTCCGTCGACGAGCGGGCGACCGAGCGTGACGGCGGCGAGGCCCGGAGCGAAGGGTTGGACGTCGCCGGCGATGAACGCGGCATCGGGCACCTCGCCCTCGAGCGCGAGCTCCGACGGGGACTCCGCACTCACGGCTGACGACTCGGCGCCCTCCCACTCCACCGGCGGGACCGGGATGGGTTGGGTCGTGGGAGCCGCGTGCACGAGCGGGTCGAGGGCGTCGTTCGGCGCGAGGTCCCACACGAACGGTGCGGTGCCGAAGGGGCTGACCGTGGGCTCGGGTTGCACGCCGTCGAGGGAGATGAGCTCCGTGATGGAACGCTCGGCCTTCGGGGTCGGCGGGCCGAAGGCCGGGGGGACGTCGGCGGTGTCGGTCGCGTCGTCGTCGGCCGGCGCATCGTCACGGCCGGACTCGGCATCGGGGTCGGGTGTCGGCGCCGGAGGAACGGCTGCTGCTGCGGCTGCGGCACCCGCGAGGGCCGAGAAGCCCGGGCCGCCGAGGCTGTCGAACGGCCGCGTCTCATCGAGCGGTTCGGCGTCGACGTCGGGGACCGTCTCGGGCCACGGGACGTCGGCTGGTGAGGTCGGCTCCGCTGCACTCGCGGGCGACGCCGCTGCGACCGTGTCCCAGCGGAACGGTGCCGCGGGGGTGATCGGCTCGGAAGCGACGATGCCGTCGGATGCGGGCTCGGGGTCCGAGTCGGCGGTCGGCTCGACCGGCTCGCTTGCGGACGGGGACGTCGCCTCCTCGGTGGCGGCGACGGCGACGGACTCGGTGTCGAGCTGCTGGGGCGACTCGTCGACCGGCTCCGCCTGCGGTTCCTCGGACGGCTGCTCGTCCGGTGCCGCCGGCACGGCGCCGAACGTCTCACCGAACGGTTCCGTCAACCAGGCCAGCGGATCCGTCCGCGGTGTTGCGGACTCGGCAGGCGCCGGCTCGGCTGTCCAGACGTCGTCGGTAGCTGGCTCGTCGGCAGCCGGTTCATCGGCCGTGGCCTCGTCGGGGCGTGCGGCGACGGGCGTCGAAGCGTCGATCGTCGTGTCACGGACCTCGACGGTCTCTCCGCCGAGGACGTCGTCGCCGAACGTCTCGGAGAGGCTCCAGGAGCCCTCCGGCAGATCGTCGTCCTGCACCTCGGCGTCGGGTGTCGACGCGGAGCCGGACGGCACATCGCGGTCCGCGGCGGTGGGCGACGGCGTCACCAGCGGAGCGGCGGGCGGCAGCGGTGCGGCGGGAGTGCCACCGTCGGGCGACGAGGTGGCGGTGGTCGCGCCGATCTCCTCTGCCTCGACCGCGGCCCAGGCCGCCGGGTCGTCGGCCGCGAGAGCTCGGGCCGTGGGCAGGACGGCCGTCGAGACGTCCTCGGGGGCTGCTGGGTCGGCGTCGATGTCGTCGCTGCCGCCGAGGCTCCAGGGCTCGTCGGCGACGGGTGGCAGGACGACCGGGTTCGTCGGTGCGGGCCGGAAGGTGCCGGCGGGCGCGTGCTGGAGGACGGAGTCGGTGTCGACCGTCAGCTCGTTGCGAGCGGGCGGCACCGGCGATGCCGGGGCAGGGGTCGGCGGGACGACCGGGAGCTCGAGGGCGTTCGGGTGACGCAGACCCTCCGACCGGACGGGAGCTTCCTCGGGCATCGGGTCGGCCGGGGCTGCAGGCGTGGCGGGTGCGGCGGGCTGCGCGCTGGGTGCATCCGGCGCCGGCGGTGCGGAGGCCGGTGTCGCGTCGTCGGCCGGGTTCGGCACCTGGTTCTGCCACCAGGCGAGGAGTTCGGCCTCGCTCGCGAATTCACCGGGAGCAGTGGCCGGGGCGGCGGGGGTCGGCGCGGCGGCAGCGGTCGTCTGCTCGACGGGAGCGGGCAGCGGTTCGACCGGAGCAGGCGTCGGTTCAGCGTGCGTCTGAGCCGCCGGCGCATCCGGCACGGAGGGCACGGAGGGCGCGGACCACTGGGTCTCGGCCGGGACCGGCGCAGCCACCGACGAAGCAGCGGCCTGGGCATCGGTGTCGCCGACGACCGGCAGGACTCGCGTCCGGTCGTCGTCAGCGGGCGCCGGAGCGACGGCTGCCGAGGGGTGCTCGTCGACCGCGTCGGTGTCGGGCTGCGTCTCGATCGCCTCCGTGTCGTCGGCGTCGAGCTGCGAGAGCAGCCAGTCGGTTCCGTCCGCGGGTTCCTCCGGCAGCCCGGCCCCGCCGCGTCCGGTTCCGTCGCCGGACATCAGACGAGTCCCAGGTCTTCCAGGCCGATCGCGGCCAGGTACTGGTAGCCCGCGGCCTCGATGATCTCGCGGGCGCCGGTCGCGCGGTCGACGACGACGGCGACGGCGACCACCTCGGCTCCGACCTTCTCGAGCGCTTCGGCCGCCTTGAGCGGTGATCCACCGGTGGTCGAGGTGTCCTCGAGCACGATCACGCGCTTGCCCTGGAGGTCGGGGCCCTCGACCTGCTTGCCGCGGCCGTGGTCCTTCGGCTCCTTACGGACGACGAAGGCGTCGTAGGTGAGTCCGCGCGCGGCACCCTGGTGCAGGATCGCGGCTGCGACGGGGTCGGCACCCATGGTGAGGCCACCGACCGCGAAGACGTCGGGGACGTCGGCGATGAGGTCGATCATGACCTGCCCGATGAGGGGCGCGACGCGGTGATCGAGGCTCACCTTGCGGAGGTCGACGTAGTACGTCGCTTTCTTGCCGCTCGTCAGGGTGAAGTCACCGTGGAACACGGCTTCCGCCGAGATGTGGTCAATGAGCTGAGCTCGTGCGTCCGTCACGTCGGAGAGTCTACAAGCTGTGACCCCCATCGCCGCAGTCGCCCGGATGGGGGCGGTCCGCATCCCCGACGCGCGAGAGCCCCGGCGTGTCGGTACGACTCGCCGGGGCTCGAGGACGCCACGCCGCCACCGTCCTGCGTCGGGGCGGCTGCGTCCGGGGGTCAACGCGCCGTGCCGGAACCCGGGTCCTCGGGGCGGTCGACTGCGAGCAGTTCCGCCTCGGTCGCTCCGCCGTAGCCCTCGGTCTCCGGGTCGCCGTGCAGGCCGCCCGAGACCGCGTACTCCTCCTCCGGTGACATGACGAGCCGGTGGCGACCCCAGACCGCGAAGGCGACCAGCATGACGACATAGACGACGACGATCGCGATGATCGCCGGGAGGAACGTCGGGTTGAGCAGGAAGCCCACGAAGATGAGCGCGGCGATGACGGCCGCGATGACCGCCCCCGGGACACCCCACGGGCTCAGGTAGGGCCGCTTGGCGTTCGGGAACTTCTTCCGCAGCAGCAGGAACGCGATCATCTGCATGAGGTACGCGAGCACCGCGCCCCAGACCGCGATGTTGAGCACGATCGCACCGGCGACACCGCCCGATCCGCCGGCCGCGTCGACGATGAGCAACGCGACGAACCCGATGATCGCCCCGGCCACAAGGGCCACCCACGGCGTCTGCCGCTTGCCGGTGAGGGAGAGGAACCGCGGGTAGTACCCGGCGCGGGACAGCGAGTACATGTTGCGACCGTAGGCGAACATGATGCCCTGCAGCGAGGCGAGGAGCCCGATGAGGGCGAAGAGCGCGAGGACCGCCGCCGCACCGTCACCGACGATGGCTCGGAAGCCGTCGAGCAAGGGCTCCCCTGCCGTCCCGGTCGCCTCGGCACCGATGACGCCGGTGTTGAGGAAGAGGACGAGCAGGCCGGTCACGATGAGCGTGCCACGAGCCCAGAACCCGGCCTTCGGGATGTCGCGCACCGGGTTGTGGGACTCCTCCGCCGCGAGCGGCAGCTCCTCGATGCCGAGGAAGAACCACATCGCGAAGGGCAGGGCGAACAGGATCGGGAGGACACCGTGCGGCAGGAACTCCGTCTGGCCCGCGTCGGGGGCGATGTCGAACAGGTTGGCCCAGGCGAACTGGCCGGAGAAGATCGCCATCGCGGAGAAGACGAGCAGGATGCCGATGGAGATGATCGAGACGACGATGGCGAAGCGGAAGGAGATGCTCGCGCCGGCGGAGTTCAGCGCGATGAACGCGACGTAGAGGATCGCCCACCACACGGGCGACGGCATGGAGAACCCGAGCAGCTCGCTCGTGATGGCGTCGGCGTAGGAGGCCGAGAAGTACACGATCACGGCCGTGGTGGCGACGTACTCGATGGTCTCCGCGAGGCCGGTCACGAACCCGCCGAGCGGTCCCATCGCCGCTCTCGCGAAGGAGTAGGCCCCGCCGGTGTGCGGCATCGCCGCGGCCATCTCCCCGATCGAGAAGATCATCCCGTAGTACATCGCGACGAGGATGACGAAGGCGATGAGCATGCCGCCGAACCCGGCGAAGTCGATGCCGAAGTTCCAGCCGGAGAAGTCGCCGGAGATGACCGCGGCGACGGCGAGGCCCCAGAGGCCCCACACCCCGGCCGACCGCTTCAGGCTGCGTTTCTCGAAGTACCCCTCGCCGGCCGCGGTGTAGGTCACCCCGGAGATCTTGCGCGTGTCGTCAGCCATCGATGCGTCCTGTCGCTCGGGTTGCGCGCTCGTCGGGCTCGCACAACGTCCTCAGATTCGGTTGGCCCGACTCTAGGGCCCGCAATGGTCGCATGTACATACCTTTGTGAGGAAATCCCTCTCGCAAATGCATCGATCCGCTGGAGGCGTTGTGATGTAATGGTCGGGTTCGCGACCTTTCAGTTCTCCATCGAGGTAGAACGCCGACGACGGGTCCCCCCGATCAACGAGGAGCTGCCATGCACCCACGCTCAGGAAACCTGACGCTCGAGGAGCTCACGACGGCCGTCGCCGCGCGCGAGATCGACACCGTGATCCTCGCGTTCACCGACATGCAGGGCCGACTCGTCGGCAAGCGCGTCTCGGCCCAACTCTTCGTCGAGGACGTCGCCGAGCACGGGGCGGAGTGTTGCAACTACCTGCTCGCGGTCGACGTCGAGATGAACACGGTCGACGGCTACGCGATGTCGAGTTGGGAACGCGGCTACGGCGACATGGCGATGATCCCCGACTTCTCGACCCTCCGCCGCGCGCCCTGGCTGCCGGGCACGGCCCTCGTCACCGCCGACCTCCAGTGGCTCGACGACGCCCCGGTGGTCGCTTCACCCCGTCAGATCCTCATCGCCCAGCTCGAACGGCTCGCGGAACGCGGCCTCGTCCCGTTCGTCGGCACGGAGCTCGAGTTCCTCGTCTTCGACGACACCTTCCGGGAGGCCTGGGCGAAGGACTACACGAAGCTGACCCCCGCCACCGACTACAACATCGACTACGCGATCCTCGCCTCGACCCGCATGGAGCCGTTGCTGCGCGACATCCGCAACGCCATGGACGGCGCCGGCATGTACTGCGAGGGCGTGAAGGGCGAGTGCAACCTCGGGCAGCAGGAGATCGCGTTCCGCTACGACCACGCCCTCGTCACCTGCGACAACCACTCGATCTACAAGAACGGGGCGAAGGAGATCGCCGACGCCCACGGCAAGAGCCTCACGTTCATGGCGAAGTTCGACGAGCGCGAAGGCAACAGCTGCCACATCCACATCAGCCTCCGCGGCGAAGACGGTTCGGCCGTGTTCGCGGACCCCGACGCGCCCGACGGCATGTCGAAGCTCTTCCGGCACTTCCTGGCCGGGCAGCTCGCCGCGATGCGCGAGCTGACGATGTTCTTCGCGCCGAACATCAACTCCTACAAGCGCTACGTCGACGGCAGCTTCGCCCCGACGGCCGTCGCCTGGGGACACGACAACCGCACCTGCTCGCTCCGGGTCGTCGGCCGGGGGCTCGGCATGCGCGTCGAGAACCGGGTGCCGGGTGGCGACGTGAACCAGTATCTCGCCGTCGCCGCCCTCATCGCCGCCGGACTGCACGGCATCGAGAACGAACTGGAACTGGAGGACCCGACCGGCGGCAACGCCTACACGGGCGGTGCGCCCCGCGTCCCGACCTCGCTCCGGGAGGCGGCCGAGCTCTTCTCGCGGTCGACGATCGCCCGCGAGGCCTTCGGCGACGAGGTCGTCGACCACTACCTGAACTTCGCGAAGGTGGAACTCGCCGCCTTCGACGCCGCCGTGACGGACTGGGAGCGGGTGCGCGGCTTTGAACGCCTCTGACCCGGACGTCCCAGCGACCGACCCGCCCGTCTCGAGCGCTCCGCTCATCGGTGTCACGACCTACCTCGAACAGGCCCAGACCGGTGTGTGGGACGTCCCGGCGTCCTTCCTGCCGAAGGTGTACCTCGACGCCGTGACGGATGCGGGTGGGATCGCGGTCCTCCTCCCACCCCAGCCGGTCACCCGTGCCGTGGCCGCGTCCGTGCTGGCGCGGCTCGACGGCCTCATCGTCTCGGGTGGCGCCGACGTCGACCCCGGCCTGTACGGGCAGGCCGCCCACCCGCGCACGGGTCGACCACGGACCGACCGGGACGCCTGGGAGGAGGCGCTGCTCACGGCGGCGATCGACGCCGAGCTGCCGTTCCTCGGCATCTGTCGTGGCGCACAACTGTTGAACGTCGCGCTCGGCGGGACGCTGATCCAACACCTCCCCGACCTCGTCGGCGACGACTCCTTCCAGCCCGGCGAGGGCGTCTTCGGGCCGAAGACCGTCGCGATCGAAGCCGACTCGCGGCTGGCCGCGCTGCTCCGGCAGGACGACGACGAGCTCGACGTGCACGTCTACCACCACCAGTCGATCGACCGCGTCGCCGACGGACTCGTCGTCACCGCCCGCACCGAGGAGGGCGTCATCGAGGCGGTCGAGCTGCCGACGGTCCCCTTCGGTCTCGCCGTGCAGTGGCACCCCGAGGAGGAGACGGCCGACCGGCGTCTCTTCGCCGGGCTCGTGGACGCCGCGCGTCGACACCGCGACGCCGGGACCACCGCAGGACTCAGCACCAGCACCACACCCGGCACCGAGAGCAGGAGCACCACACCGTGAGCTACACGATCCTCAATCCGGCGAACGAGCACGTCGTCACGACGGTCGAGCACCTCGACCTCGCCGAGACGGACGCCGCCATCGCCCGCGCCGCCGTCGCCCAGCGGTCCTGGGCGGCCGTCAGCCCCGCCGACCGCGCCCAGGCGCTCCGCCGGTTCGCCGCATCGGTCGACGCCGACCGCGAGCACCTCGCGAGCCTCGAGGTCGTCAACTCCGGCCACCCCATCACCCAGGCGCGGTGGGAGGCCGGTCACGTCCGCGACGTGCTCGAGTACTACTCGGCGTCACCCGAACGGCTCTTCGGTCAGCAGATCCCCGTCGCCGGCGGCATCGACCTCACCTTCCACGAACCGCTCGGCGTCGTCGGCATCATCACCCCGTGGAACTTCCCGATGACGATCGCCGCCTGGGGGTTCGCACCGGCGCTCGCGGCGGGGAACGCGGTGGTCCTGAAGCCCGCGGAATGGACGCCACTGACGAGCATCCGCCTCGGTGAACTCGCCCTCGAGTCCGGTCTGCCCGAGGGCTTGTTCCAGGTGTTGCCGGGCCGCGGGTCGGTCGTCGGCGAGCGCTTCGTCACGAACGAGACCGTCCGGAAGGTCGTCTTCACCGGGTCGACCGCCGTCGGCAAGCGCATCATGGCCGGCGCGGCGGAGCAGGTGAAGCGCGTCACCCTCGAACTCGGCGGCAAGAGCGCCAACATCGTGTTCGCGGACGCCGACCTCGAACGCGCGGCCGCCGCCGCCCCCTGCGGCGTCTTCGAGAACGCGGGCCAAGACTGCTGCGCCCGGAGCCGGATCCTCGTCCAACGGAGCGTCTACGAGCGGTTCATGGAGCTGTTGGAGCCGGCCGTGCAGGGTGTGGTCGTCGGCGATCCGAACGACGAGGCAACCGAAATGGGACCGCTCGTCTCCGCTCCGCATCTGGCCGCCGTGCGCTCGTACGTGCCCGAGGGTGCGCCGGTCGCCTTCACCGGGAGCGCCCCTGACGGCCCGGGGTACTGGTTCGCGCCGACCGTCCTGACGCCAGGCCGCGACGACCGCACCGTCCGGGAGGAGATCTTCGGTCCCGTCGTCGCCGTCCTGCCCTTCGAGGACGAGGCCGACGCTCTCACCCTCGCGAACGACACGGAGTACGGCCTCTCCGGCTCGATCTGGACCCGCGACGTCGGTCGCGCGATACGGGCCGCTCGAGCGGTGGAGTCGGGCAACCTGTCCGTCAACTCCCACTCCTCCGTCCGCTATTCCACCCCCTTCGGCGGGTTCAAGCAGTCGGGTCTCGGGCGCGAGCTCGGTCCCGACGCCCCGCTCGCCTTCACGGAGACGAAGAACGTCTTCCTCGCCGTCGACTGAACGACCCGCACCACCCGCCCCCTGAGCACCAGCCCCGGTCCCTGAGCCTGTCGAAGGGCGGGGCAGAGAGAAAGAGCACCACATGACCATCACCCCCATCGACCTCACCCAGCGGCTCGCCGGAAAGGTCGCCGTGATCACCGGCGGCGCGAGCGGCATCGGCCTCGCCACGGCGAAGCGCTTCGCCGCGGAGGGCGCGACCGTCGTCATCGGCGACCTCGACCCGACGACCGGCCAGGCGGCGGCCGAGCTCGTCGGTGGGCTCTTCGTCCAGGTGGACGTGACCGACCAGGCGCAGGTCGACCATCTGTTCGACACGGCGGCCGAGACCTACGGCTCGGTGGACATCGCCTTCAACAACGCCGGCATCTCCCCGCCCGACGACGACTCGATCGAGACGACCGAACTCCCGGCCTGGGAGCGCGTGCAGGACGTGAACCTCAAGTCGGTCTACCTGTGCTCGCGCGCCGCCATCCGTCACATGGTGCGGCAGGGGAAGGGCTCGATCATCAACACGGCGTCGTTCGTCGCCGTCCTGGGTTCGGCCACCTCGCAGATCTCGTACACGGCGTCCAAGGGCGGAGTGCTCGCGATGAGCCGCGAGCTGGGCGTGCAGTTCGCCCGGCAGGGTATCCGCGTCAACGCCCTGTGTCCCGGTCCCGTCAACACCGCGCTGCTGCAGGAGCTCTTCGCGAAGGACCCGGTGCGCGCGCAGCGGCGACTCGTGCACATCCCGCTCGGACGATTCGCCGAGCCCGAGGAGTTGGCCGCGTCCGTCGCCTTCCTCGCGAGCGACGACTCCTCTTTCATCACCGGGTCGACGTTCCTCGTCGACGGCGGAATCTCCTCCGCCTACGTGACGCCGGAATGAGCTGACGACATGCCCGGGCGGGGGACGCGACCCCGGGGAAATAGACTGATCCGATGAGCGAGACGCGGAAGGGCGACGAGGCGACCGAGGTGCTCAGCGCCGAGCTCCTCCTGCGTCCGGGCCGCGCCGGGAACGCGTTCGAGGAGACCGTCCAGCGGCTCCTGCAGTCCATCCGTCTCGGGCTCATCGAGCCGGGCGGTCGCCTGCCGGCCGAGCGCGAACTCGCGACGATGCAGGGGGTCAGCCGAGACACCGTGCGGGATGCCATCGCCGCGCTCACCGAGGCCGGTTACCTGACCTCGCGGCGAGGACGCTACGGCGGGACGTTCGTCATGGACGAGCTGCCCGACGACGAGGCGATCACCGGGGCCCACTCCCCCGAGGCCGGCCGGGTCTCGATCTCGGCGGCGGAGATCGAGGACACGCTCACGCTCCGCAGCATCCTCGAGGTCGGTGCTGCGCGCGAGGCGGCGCAGTGCAAGCTGTCCGGCGCCGACCGCGAACGCCTGTGGCAGGCGCTCGGAGACTGCCGGGATGCGGCGCCCGCCGACTACCGCCGCCACGACTCCCGCCTCCACCTGCTCATCGCGGAGCTCGTGGGAGCGCCCAGCCTGCTGCCGCTCGTCGCCGAGTCGCGCATGCGGGTCAACGAACTCCTCAACGGCATCCCACTGCTGGCGGTGAACATCGCCCACTCCGACGAGCAGCACGAGCGCATCGTCAAGGCGATCCTGCGCGGTCACCCCGAGGAGGCGGCGCAGGCGATGGCCGAGCACGTCGCCGGCTCCGAGGCGCTCCTGCGAGGCTTCCTCGCCTGAGCGCCCGTCGCGGCGCGGACATGGAACGACCTCCCGGCGATGAGTCGCGAGGAGGTCGGATGCGCCGGTCGTGCCGGCGGGTGCGAGGTCCTAGAAGGACTTCGGGTAGGTGCGGGCCGGGATGGCACGGTAGCCGTCGCGCTTGACGACGACGACCGATCCGACGGCCGCACTCGCAGCGAGGAGGGCGATGATGCCGAGATAGATGGTCATGCTTCTATGAAACGTCCGATCGGGATGAAGGACAAGCGCACAATACTGACGCTATTCGGTAGCATTGCTACATGGACGTCCGCCGACTCGACCTGCTGCGGGAACTGGCCGAGCGCGGTTCCGTGCACGCCGTCGCCGAGGCCACACACCGCACCCCGTCCGCGGTCTCCCAACAGCTCAAGGTCCTCGAGCGCGAGGCGGGCCTGCCGCTCACCGAACGGCGTGGTCGCGGCCTCGTCCTCACCGACGCCGGCCGGGCACTCGCGGCCAGCGCCACAGACGTCGCCGTCGCGATCGAGCGGGCGACGAGCGTGTGGGACGAGTACCGCAACCGTCCGATCGGCACCGTCACGGTCGCGACCTTCCCCACCTTCGGGCAGATGGTCGTCCCCGCCGTGCTCCGCAGCCTCGAGGCGGTACCCGGCCTGCGGGTCGTCGTGAGCGACCGCGACCCCGACCTCGAGGACTTCCCCGATCTGGCGGCCGACTTCGACATCGTCATCGCGCAGGCGATCAGCGGCGAGCGCAACTGGGTCCGTCGCGGTCTCCGCATCACGCAGCTACTCTCCGAGCCGCTCGACGTCGTGCTGCCGGTCGGGCATCGCCTCAGCGGCCAGACCGTCCTGACCCCGGCGGACCTCGCGGACGAGTCCTGGATCGGCGTGCCGGTCGGCTATCCGCTCGACCGCCTGCTCCGCAGCATCGAGGCCGAATCGGGCGGCGAGCTCCGAGTGGTGCAGCGGGTGAGCGACAACCGCATCGCGGAGGCGATGGTCGCGGCGGGCCTCGGCATCGGGCTCCTCCCGCGGTACACGGCGAGCGGCCCGGAGCGCGGCATCGTCCTCCGTCCGCTCGCGGGGCTCGACGCGACCCGTCGGATCGTCGCACTGTCGCGTCCCGACCGCGCCGAACGCCTGGCGGTGCGGACCGTCCTCGACGCGATCCGTGTGGAGGCACAGTCGGTCGCCGCCTCGCACACCGCGCCGGAGCCCGAGGAACTCACCACGCCCCGCTGGGTGTGAGCTGGACCGTTCTCAGGAGTCCGTCGGTGCGCCGGTGGCGGCGACCGCGGATACCCCGCTCGAGTCCTGAGAACGGTCCCGGCGGGACGGTCAGCCCTCGGCCCGACCGACGCCGCTGCGCTCCCGGCGGTACCGATGCACGCCGCGCCAGACCGCGACGCCGACGGCGATCACGACGCCCGCGATGACCACCTTCTGAAGGATGCCCGCGTACTCCTCGACGATGTGCCACTGCTCGCCCAGGAAGAAGCCGGCGAGGACGAAGATGGTGTTCCAGATGGCGCTGCCCGCGAAGGTGAGCAGGGTGAACCGCAGGACCGGCATCCGTTCCACGCCGGCGGGGACGGAGATGAGACTCCGGAAGATCGGGAGCATCCGACCGAAGAACACCGCCTTCGAGCCGTGCTTCTGGAACCACGCCTCCACGCGGTCGACGTCCTCGACGTGCACGAGCGGCACGCGCTCGGCGAGTCGGCGCATCCGGTCGCGTCCGAGCACCGCCCCGATCGCGTAGAGGGCCAGCGCACCGATCACGGAACCGGCCGTCGTCCAGATGAGGACCTCGACGAGACCGAGCTTGCCCTGACTGGCGGCGAATCCGGCGAGCGGCAGGATGATCTCGCTCGGCAACGGCGGGAAGAGGTTCTCGAGGGCGATGGCGAGCCCGGCTCCCGGACCGCCCAACGTCTCCATGAGGTCGACCGCCCAGTCGGCGACCCCTCCGAGGGCGCTGTCCCCTCCGGTCGAGGCGGCGGACAGGCTGGACGTGGCGGCGGTGGACGTCGTCATACCCTCGACGCTACGCGACACCCGCTCGCCATCCCTGGGAACCTCCGCTCAATCCCCCACCCGTCGGTTCCACCGAACCGGCCCGTTCTCAGGACCGCTCCGGCGTGGCGAGCCTCACCCGGCGCGACACGCCGGAGGTCTCCTGAGAACGGAAACCGATAGCGTTGGGGCATGCGCATCGCCACCTGGAACGTCAACTCGATCCGTACCCGCGTCGGCCGCGTGGTCGACTGGCTCGTCCGTGAGGACGTCGACGTCCTCGCCATGCAGGAGCTCAAGTGTAAGCCCGAGCAGTTCCCCATGGAGGCCTTCACGAAGGCCGGCTACCAGGTGGAGCTCCACGGTCTCAGCCAGTGGAACGGCGTCGGCATCGCCAGCCGCCTCCCGATGGAGGACGTGCAGATCGGCTTCCCCGACATGCCGGGCTTCGGCAAGCCGCCGGCGAGCCTCGCGCTGGACGGTCCCGGATTCGACGCCGACGGCCTGCCGCTCGAAGCACGAGCCATCGGCGCGACGGTCGACGGCGTCCGCCTCTGGAGCCTGTACGTCCCGAACGGCCGCGCGGTCGGCGACCCGCACTACGACTACAAGCTCCGCTGGCTCGCCGCGCTCGAGGCCGACACCCGCTCCTGGCTCGCCGAGAACCCCGAACTGCCGCTCGCGCTCATGGGCGACTGGAACGTCGCCCCGCTCGACTCCGACGTCGGCGACCCGAGCTTCGGCCCTGGCTCGACCCACATCTCCGCGCCGGAGCGCGCCGCCCTCGCCGCCTTCGTCGACGCGGGACTGCAGGACACCGTCCGCCCGTTCGTCCCCGAGGGCTACACCTTCTGGGACTACAAGCAGCTCCGGTTCCCCCGCAACGAGGGCCTCCGCATCGACTTCATCTACGGCTCGCAGGCGTTCGCGGACCACGTCGTCGAGGCGTCGATCCACCGCAACGAGCGCAAGGGCGACAGTCCGAGCGACCACGTTCCCGTCGTCGTCGACCTCGACTTCACCCTGTCGGACGAAGAGGACGACGACTCGCCGATGATCTTCGGCTGACACCGCTCCGCACCGCCCACAACTCCTGCTGTCGGAGCACGCCAGCGCTCGACTGGGACCCCAGGCGCCGAGAACGAGCACTCAGCAGGAGTTGTGAACGTCCCCCGATCAGGACGCGGGCGAGGAGGCCTGACGACGCCGGCGGGCGAGCAGGAGCGCGAGGGCTCCGAGCGCCACCACGCCACCGCCGAGGACCGCGGGAGCGATAGACGAGACGCCCGTGTCGGGCAGCCTGGCCGCAGCACCGGCCACCGGTTCGGCCATGACGACGCCGTCGGCACCGACGGTCACCTGACGCTGCAGGCTGTTCACGCCGGTCGCCGGGTCCCAGGTGCCGAGGTTCGCCGTCTGGACGGCGTACAGCGGGTTCGCCGCGACCGAGTCGTGCGTGGCCGGCAGCGACAGCGCGGTGTCGTAACGACCGGCCGGGACGTCGGCGAGTGACGCCTGGAGCGTGACGGTCTCCCCCGCGCCCCAGGTGCGGGCGTCCGAACCGAACGGGACGCGCACCGTGCGCTCGGCGTTCGACAGGACCAGGTAGGCGGGCCGGCTGTTGTACGGAGCCGCCCACCCGTCGTTCCGGACCGTGAGCGAGAGCGTGCCGTCCACGACCGAACTCTCGGTCATCACGAAGCGGTAGCCGAGTCGCTTCGCGGTGGTGTCGAGGTTCTCCTGGCCCCAGGACTGCAGGACGTCCTGCAGGTAGTCCCAGTTGAGGTAGCTGAAGTTGTAGCGTTCCATCTCGGCCGAGGCCGTCGCCCACTCCGACCGCGGCGGGTTCACGTTGCAGGTCTCACCGCCCACCGGCACCCAGTCGCCCTCCTGTGCGAGGTAGTCCTGATCGAGCGAGATCGGGTCGGACAGGTACGTGCCCCAGTCGTCGGGCGCCGCGAGGAAGCAGTCGTTGTGGTGGCCGATGCGCGAGATGGCGCTGCCGTCGAACGCCTGCGCCTCGGTGATGGCGCCGGCGGTCCCGGACGGCACCCCGAGGATGTTCTGCTTCATGTTCATGGTCCGCACCTGGATGGAGCGGTCGTCGGGAACCGCCTCGAGGAGCGCCTCGACGACCGCGCGACGCTTCGCCCAGTCCTCGTCCGTGAGCACACCGGGGTTCGCCGGGTCGGCGGCGAAGTGGTCCGTGTAGTAGCCCTCACCCCAGAGGCCGACGAAGCCGGCCTGCACGACGGAGATGACGTCCGCGTTGTCCTGGAAGATCGGCGTGAGCTGCTCGATGTGGGTGAGCACGATGTCGAGCGGCGCGTCGCCGTAGGGCGGCGTGTAGGGCCAGTCACCGCCCGCGAGGTACGCGAAGCGCGGGATGATCGAGATGCCGGCGGCGCGAGCCGCGTCGAAGTCCGCCTGGACGAGCGCGAGCCAGGCGGGGTCGAGGGTCGGCTCGGCCACGAAGCGTTCCATGTAGAAGACGCGGACGAGTTCGGTGATGCCCTCCTCGCGGTAGGCCGCCAGGGTGGCGACGTCGAGCGGCGTGTACCCCGGTCCGCCCTCGGTCCCCTCGGGGTAGTAGTGCGTGTTGTTCGTGTGGTCGAAGCCGCGCTCGGGATTCGCGATGATCGCGTCGCTCGGCTCGTAGGCGACCGTGTCGGCCGGTGTCGGGGCAGGTGCCTGCGCCGCGGCGCTCAGCGGGGTGGCGACGACGATGCCGCACGCGGCGAGCACGGCGACGAGACGGAGACGACGGTTCACGGGAACTCCAACGGGGTCCGGTGGTGCACGGAAGAGGTTGCCCACATCCTGCTGAACCGACACCCGAGGTGCAAGGGAATGCTCGAAACCGGGTCGAAGTGATCACTATCGCTTAGCGGTTCACCTCGGAACGCCGATCAGGTCGCCGCCCCCGCTCCCGCCTAGGACTTCGGTGCGCCCCCGCGCTTCCGCTTGTTCGCATCGATGGCGGGACGCTCCGCGACCACAGGCCAGGTGCCCGTGTGCCCCTCTCGTGCGGCCGCGGCGGCCAGGATTCGAGGCTTCGCCGCGAACCATCCGACGATGAGCAGCGGGATGAGGACGATGAGCGAGGCGAGGACCCAGCGGCCCGTCTCGGAGAAGCCCATGGTCACGAGGACGAACAGGAGGAACGCGAGCGTCAGATACGACGTGAACGGTGCCCCGAACAGGCGGAACGACGGCCGCTCGACCTTGCCCTGCTTCGCCCAGCGCTGCAGCTGGATCTGGCAGAGGATGATCGTCGCCCACCCGCCGATGATGCCGATCGCCGAGATCTCGAGCACGATCTCGAACGCCTTCGACGGGACGAGCGCGTTGAGGCCGACACCCAGCAGGGTGAGTGCCGCCGTGAGCAGGATGCCGCCGAAGGGGACGCCGTTCTTGCTCATCTTGCCGGTGAAGGCGGGAGCCGAGCCGTTGACGGCCATCGAGCGGAGGATGCGGCCCGTCGAGTACAGGCCGGCGTTGAGGCTCGACAGCGCTGCCGTCAGGACCACGAAGTTCATGACCGACGCCGAGATCGCACCGGCCTGCTCCGACCCGATGTGCGAGAAGAAGGTGACGAACGGGCTCTCGCCGGCCTCGTAGGCCGTGTACGGCAGCAGGAGCGAGAGGAGCAGCACCGAGCCGACGTAGAAGATCGCGATGCGGAAGATGACCGTGTTGACGGCCTTCGGCATGATCTTCTTCGGCTCCGCCGTCTCACCGGCAGCGGTTCCGACGAGTTCGATCGCCGCGTAGGCGAAGACCACGCCGGAGATCGCGATCATCGGTGCGAACGCCCCGACGGGGAACAGGCCACCGTTGTCGCCGATGACCGAGAACCCGACCGCGCCGATGTCGGTACGTCCGCCGAAGACGATGAAGCAGACGCCGACGATGAGGAAGATCACGAGCGCCGACACCTTGATGAGCGCGAACCAGAACTCCATCTCGCCGAACAGCTTCACCGACACGAGGTTGAGCGCGAGCACGATGACGAGGGCACCGAGTGCGAAGACCCACTGCGGGAAGTCCTCGAGTTCCTTCCAACCGAACAGCTTGCCGAAGGTCTTGATGTAGAGCGCGGCCGCGGTGACGTCGACGATCGAGGTCATCGCCCAGTTGAGGAAGTACAACCACCCCGCGCCGAACGCCATCTTCTCGCCGTAGAACTCACGCGCGTAAGAGATGAACGAGCCCGAAGACGGACGGTGGAGGACGAGTTCGCCGAGGGCGCGAAGGATGAGGAAGGCGAAGAACCCGCAGAGCGCGTACACGAGGATGAGCGCCGGGCCGGAGCTGTTCAGGCGACCACCCGCGCCGAGGAAGAGTCCGGTGCCGATCGCGCCGCCGATCGCGATCATCTGGATCTGCCGCGGCTTGAGGGTCTTGTGGTACCCCTCCTCCTCGCCGGAGAAGTCCTGCACGGCGAGCATCTCGTCGCCGACGGTCTCGCGGGATGCGGCCCAGTCTCCGGAACGTTCGTGTCGTGGGGTCGTGGCTTCGGTCATGTCGTCCCATCGGGTCGGGTCCGACGGGGCTCCGCCGGACTGGACGGTGGTATATCTCAGTCGCGCCCGCCCAAGAGTAGTCGCGATCGTTCGGCTTTTCCGGCCATCGCTGTCCATGCTTCGGAGGACAGGGGAGCTCCGGACGGACCGGTTCGGGGGATCAGGCGAGCAGGGCGGCGACGACGACGAGGACCGGCACGGAGAGGATCGTCGTCAGCAGGACGGTGTCGCGGGCGAGCGTGACACCCTGCTCGTACCGGCTGGCGAAGTTGTAGACGTTCTGGGCCGCCGGGAGGGCGGCGAGGACGACCGAGGCGAACAACGGCGTGCCACTCAGCCCGAACCCGAAGTGGGCGATGAGGTAGGCGAACCCGGGCATCACGACCGATTTGATCGCGGTCGCCACGAAGATCTCCCGACGTCCGCTGCCGGCCTGCAACGGCCGCATGCCGTGCAGTGACATGCCGAACGCCATCAGGATGAGCGGCACCGCCGCGCCCCCGAGGAGTTCGAACGGGGCCATGACCGGCTCGGGCAGTCGGACGCCGAACAGGTTGAGCACGACGCCGACGATCGACGCGACGATCATCGGATTGCGGAAGGGTTGCGTCACGACACCGAGGAAGGAGACGGAGCCGCGCTGTCTGACATCGAGGATGGTGAGGGCGATCGGAGCGAAGACGAGCAGCTGCAGCAGGATGACCGGGGCGACGTAGCCGGCCTCACCGAGGACGTAGACCGCCACCGGGATGCCGATGTTGTTGGCGTTGACGTAACCCGAGCCGAGTGCGCCGATCGTCGCGACGGAGAGGTCCTTGCGCAGCCACACGGCGTTCAGCAGCACGAAGAGTGCAGCGGCCGACAGGGCACTCGCGAGGGCGACCCAGATGAAACTGCTGAACACCTCGTGCAGGTCGGCCGTGGCGAGCACGGTGAACAGCAGCGCCGGGTTGGTGACGAAGAACGCCACCCGGTTGAGCACATGCCCGGTCGTCGGGCCCCCGACCTCGAGACGCCCGGCGAGGTAGCCGACGAGGATGACGGTGCCGATGATCGCGAACCCCGTCAGCACTCCACCCATGCCGTCCAGCCTAGGTGCAGCCCGCCCACCGGCCCGGTCGAGCCGACGGTTGTGGAGCGGGCGGCCGGCGTGGAGAATCTGGGGAGGAGAGCCGGGCACCACCATCGCCCCGCGATCCGCTCCCACCAGGAGCCCGCACCAATCACCCACGAGGAGATCCGACGATGACGTCATTCGACCCGGTCGCGTCCAGCGACGCGATGCACAGCACCACCCTCCCCCACGAACGCCTCTCCATCACCCGCGGACCGCGCTCCGGGCTGACCATCAGCGTCGCCCTGCACTCCACCGCCCTGGGGCCGGCCCTCGGCGGCGCGCGACTCTGGCGCTACGGGTCCTGGCTCGACGCCGTCGACGACTCCCTCCGCCTCGCCGCGGGGATGACGATGAAGAACGCGGCCGCCGGTCTCGCACACGGGGGCGGCAAGTCCGTCATCCACCTGCCCGTCGGCACGACCCTCGACCCCGCGGAGCGCCACGACGCGATGCTCGACCTCGGCGACGCGGTCGAAGCACTCGGCGGCGCGTACCGCACCGCGGAGGACGTCGGCACGACCGCCGACGACATGGCCGTCGTCGCCGAGCGGACCGACCACGTCAGCGGGCTGCCGGCCGACCGCGGAGGTGTCGGCGAACCGAGCGAGGCGACGGCGGCCGGCGTGTACGCGGCCATCACCGCAACGCTCGAGACGGTCTTCGGCACCCCGCTCGTCGCGGGCCACCGGGCGACGGTCTCCGGACTCGGCCAGGTCGGCGGCCGACTCGCCCGGCGCCTCGCGGCCGAGGGGGCACGCCTCATCGTCACCGACGTCGACCCACGCAAGCGCGCCCTCGCCGAGGAGATCGGCGCCAGCTGGATCGAACCGGGCGACGAGCACCTCGTCGAGACGGACCTCTTCGTGCCGTGCGGCGTCGGCGGCGCCCTGAACGCCCGGGTGATCGGCCAGCTGCGGTGTCGCGCCGTGGTCGGGGCGGCGAACAACCAGCTCGCCACCCGCGCCGACGCAGTGACCCTCGAGGAGCGCGGCATCCTGTGGGCGCCGGACTTCGTCGCGAACGCCGGCGGCGTGATCTACCTCGCCATGGCGTCCGAACCGGGCGCCGATGCCGCGGCCATCGAGCAGCGGGTGTCGGCGATCGGGCGGACCGTGCAGTCGATCTACCGGGACGCCGCTGCGGAGGGCGTCACGACGCTCGTCGCCGCCGAACGCCTCGCGATGGCCCGCATCGATGCGGCGAGCGGGGTCCTCACAGCGGTCTGACGACGGCGAACGGCCCGTCCACCCGGAGCGGGTGGACGGGCCGTCGGTCGCCAGTGTCAGGCGACGTCGAGGGATCGCGTCAGAGCTTGACGACCATCTTCCCGGTGTTGGCGCCCCGCATGAGGGCGAGGAACGCGTCGAGCGTGTGGTCGAGGCCCTCGTAGACGGTCTCGTCGAAGACGACGTCGCCGTTCTGCAACCAGGCACCCATCTCACCGGAGAACGCCGGGAAGTGCTGCGTGTAGTTGCCGACGGTGAAGCCCGTGAGGGTGAGCCCCCGGGTCACGATGTTCGACAGGTTGCGCGGGCCCTCGGCACGCTCGGTGTCGTTGATCTGCGAGATGACGCCGCAGAGCGCAGCGCGTCCACCGTCGTTGAAGGCGTCGATCGCCGCTTCGAGGTGCTCGCCCCCGACGTTGTCGAAGTACACGTCGATGCCGTCGGGTGCCGCGGCCGCGAGCTGCTCGGTGACGGGGCCGTCCTTGTAGTTGAACGCGGCGTCGTAGCCGTACTTCTCCGTCAGCAGGGCGACCTTCTCGGCCGATCCGGCCGAACCGATGACGCGCTTCGCGCCCTTGAGACGGGCGATCTGGCCGACCATCGTGCCGACGGCACCTGCCGCACCGGAGACGAACACCGTGTCGCCCTCTCGGAACTTGGCGACCTCGAGCAGACCGACGTACGCGGTGAGGGCCGTCATGCCGAGGACGCCGAGGTAGGCGGACAGCGGGACGCCGGGGAGCTCGGGGACGACGCGGAACCCGCCGGCGTCCTCCTGGACGAGGTCACGCCAGCCGAACTGGTGCAGGACGACGTCGCCGACGGAGAAGCCCTCGGCGGCCGACTCGACGACCCGGCCGATGGCTCCGCCGGTCATCGTCTCTCCGAGCTGGTACGGCGCGACGTAGGAGCGCGCGTCGTTCATGCGACCGCGCATGTAGGGGTCGACCGAGAGGAAGAGGTTCTGGACCCGGAGCTGGCCGGGCGCGAGCCCCGGGAGCTCGACGGAGACGGTCCGGAAGTCGGACTCGGTCGGCCACCCGACCGGTCGCGAGACGAGCTGGATCTGGGTGCTGAGCGCGGGGGTGTTCATGTGGTGCCTTTCCTTGGTGCGGTGATTCGATGCATCGGTGGGTGGGCGCAGCACGTCGTCGGGTTGCGGACGGGGTGACGCCGGGGCGTCGGGATGGGAGGTGTCAGACGACCAGCGCGATGATGAGCGCGATGAGTCCGAGCAGCGGGGTGGTCCCCTGGACGATCGCGGCGCGTGCCTTCGTGCGGTCCGAGGTGATGAGGACGAGCGAGGCCAGGAGCATGGAGCCGGCCGAGGCGAAGACGAGGGCCGCGCCGATACCGGTCGAGTCGGTGATCAGGAAGACGATGCCGACGATCGTGCCGATGGCGAGGAACAGGTTGTAGAAGCCCTGGTTGTACGCCATCCCTCGGGTGGTCTCGGCCTCGAGCTCCGAGGTGCCGAAGGTCTTGCGGGTGGCCGGCTCGGTCCAGCGCAGCGACTCGAGCACGAAGATGTAGACGTGCAGGAGGGCGGCGATGCCGACGAGGACGAGACTGACGACGAGCATGGAACGGCCTTCCGGGAGGTCGGGGTGGAGTCACTCGGGCTGAGCGACATTCTGTACCGATGGGTCTACTATAATAGTGGAACGCTCGGTACACAACCCACCCGTCCGGAGGACCGGCCGAGCCAGGAGGAGGCACCCATGGGACGCACGCAGGAGTTCGACACCGTCGCCGTCGTCCAGGCGGCGCGGGACGTCTTCTGGGACCGCGGGTACGAGGCGACCTCGCTCGCCGACCTCGAAGCGGCCACCGGTCTGCGGCGGTCGAGCCTGTACCACGCCTTCGACAGCAAGCGCGGACTGTTCGACGCCGCCGTGCAGGACTACCTCGACACCGTCATCCGACCGCGCCTCTCGGTGCTCGCGCGGGCGACGGACGGCAGAGCCGGGCTCACCACCTACTTCTCGGGCGTGCAGACCGTCATCGCGACGCTGCCCGACGACTCCCCCCGCCGCGGTTGCCTCCTCCTCAACAGCGCGGCCGGCCTCGCGGCCCACGACGATGCACTGCGCGAGGTCGTCGACGGCTACCGGGCCGAGCTCACCACCGCGGTCTCGGACGCCCTCGCCATCGCCCGTCCCGAGGCGGACGCGGACGAACTCGCCGCGGCCGCCCGGCAGCTCACCTCGTTGTCGGTCAGCGCGCTGCTGCTCGCCCGGGTCAACCGGGAGGAGGCCGTCGCCATCCTCGACGTCGCCGTCACGCAGGTCGGCAGCTGGTAGTGGACGCATAACACCGGAACCCTCCGGATGTCACCGGCGGACGCCAATGTGACGCTCTGTTTCGGCGGCCGAGAGCGGTCCGTCACCCTCGCGTAGCATGGCGGGCACCCCACCCCTGGAGCCCGAGACCCATGACGAACGCCGCCCCAAGCCCGCTCGCCGCGAGCTCGCCGGTCACCCGCGACGCCGTCCCCGTCGGCTCGGCGGATCGTGCCTCCACGGTCGCGTTCGCCGGGGTCGGCCGCACCTTCGCGAGCGGCGTCGGCAAACGCGCCGACGCCCCACGGCCCGTGCTGCGCGATGTCACGATCACCGCCGAGGCCGGTGAGGTCGTGGCGATCCTCGGCACGAGCGGCTGCGGCAAGTCCACCCTGCTGCGGATCGCGGCCGGTCTCGACCACCCGACCGCCGGCTCCGTGCTCATCGACGGCACGCCCGTCGACGGCATCGACCCGCGCACGGCCTTCGGTTTCCAAGAGCCTCGACTCCTCCCCTGGCGCACCATCGCGGCGAACGTCGCGCTCGGTCTTCCCAAGCGGACACCCGCAGCCGAAGGACGCGCCCGCGTCGCCGAGCTGCTCGAACTCGTCGGGCTCGCGGACTTCGCCGAGCACCGCCCACGGGAGGTCTCCGGCGGCATGGCGCAACGCGCCTCACTCGCCAGGGCCCTCGCCCGCCGGCCGGGCGTCCTGCTCCTGGACGAGCCGTTCGGCGCCCTCGACGCCCTCACCCGGCTGAAGATGCAGGACCTGCTGCTCGCCATCCACCTCGCCGCGCCCACGACCATCCTGCTCGTGACCCACGACGTCGACGAGGCCCTCCAGCTCGCCGACCGGGTCATCCTCCTGGGTCGCGAGGAGGGACAGCCCGGTTCGACCATCGCGCAGACCGTGACCGTCCCCGGCGACCGCCCGCGCGACCGCGGGTCGGCAGAGCTCGCCGAACTTCGCGGCCGTCTCCTCGACGGACTCGGCATCGACCGCCACGGTCTCGCCCGCGGCGACCAACGACTGCCGTCCATCCCGCACTTCCCGTACTGAGCCACCCACCACCTCCGCCGTCATCCCGCAACGATCCACAGCAAGGACCAACGCATGACCTCACGACGCCGCTTCACCATCTCCCGCGCCGGGCGCGCGGCCCTCGTCGCCGCGACCGCCGCCGCAGCACTCCTCCTCAGCGGCTGCGTGGCGGGCGAGAACGCTCCTGCGGCCGGCGGCGACAGCACCGCCGGCACCACCGAGGGCGGCACGCTCAACATCGACTTTGCGACCTACAACCCGCTCTCCCTCATCGTCAAGGACCAGGGCTGGCTCGAGGACGCCCTCGACGACCAGGACATCACCGTCAACTGGGTCCAGTCGGCCGGCTCCAACAAGGCCAACGAGGCGCTGCGGGCCGACGCGATCGACGTCGGGTCCACAGCCGGTTCCGCCGCGCTCCTGAACCGGGCGAACGGATCGGCCATCCAGGCGATCGACGTCTTCTCGCAGCCCGAGTGGTCGGCGATCGTCGTCGGCCAGGGCTCGACGATCACGGACGTCGCCGAACTCAAGGGCAAGAAGGTCGCCGCCACGAAGGGCACCGACCCCTACTTCTTCCTCCTGCAGGCGCTGGAGGAGGCCGGCCTGTCCGCCGCAGACGTCACGATCGAGAACCTCCAGCACGCCGACGGCTGGGCGGCCCTGCAGAACGGCTCCGTCGACGCCTGGGCCGGTCTCGACCCGATCATGGCCGGCGCCGAGGAGGCGGGCGCGAAGCTCATCTACCGCAACGTCGACTTCAACAGCTACGGCATCCTGGCCGCGACCGAGTCCTTCGTCGACGAGCGTCCGGACGTCGCGCAGACCGTCGTGAACGCCTATGAACACGCTCGTGAATGGGCCGCGTCGAACCCCGATGAGACGGCACAGATCCTCGCGGACGCCGCGGGCCTCGACCTCGCCGTGGCGACGAAGGTGATCACGGAGCGCTCGAACCTCGACGTCGACCCGGCCCCGGGCAAGGCCCAGGAGCAGGTCCTGTCGATCATCGGCCCGATCTTCGTGGAGTCCGGCGACGTGTCGTCGCAGGACAAGGTCGACGACGCCCTGGCCGACCTCTTCAACCCGAGCTTCGTGGACGACGCGGACCCGTCCGCCATCGGCGCGAAGTAGTCCGGCGCCTCAACCGTCCCGAGAGGAAACCATGACCGAGTTCGCCGGTCTCGGCACCACCGCAGCCGCGAGTGCCCAGGCGACCCAGTCCGGCCGCGACGCGCGCGCCGTCCTCGGGTCCCGCAGGATCGTCGTCGTCCTCGGCGGCTTCATCGTCCCCGTCGTCATCCTCGGAGCCTGGCAGCTCGTCACCGCGCTCGGCCTCGTGCCGGCCTCGCAACTCCCGGCACCCGCCGAGGTCTGGGCGGCCGGCGTGGACCTCGCGCAGCGCGGCTGGCTGCAGCAGGACGTCGCCATCTCGGTGCAGCGGGTCCTCATCGGCTTCCTCATCGGTGCGGTCCTCGGCCTCGTCCTCGGCGCGGTCGTGGGGCTCTCGCGCCTCGGCGACATCCTGCTGTCGACGACCTTCGCGGCGATCCGCGCCGTCCCGTCGCTCGCGTGGGTCCCGCTGCTCATCCTCTGGTTGAAGATCGGTGAGGAGTCGAAGATCACGCTCATCGCGATCGGCGCGTTCTTCCCGGTGTACACGACGGTCTCCGCCGCGCTCCGCCACGTGGACAAGCACCTGGTCGAGGCCGGCCGCGCCTTCGGCCTGAACGGTGTCGCGTTGTTCCGGACGGTGCAGCTGCCAGCCGTGACGCCCTCGGTCGTCTCCGGCCTCCGACTCGCGCTCGCGCAGTCGTGGCTGTTCCTCGTGGCGGCGGAGCTCATCGCCTCGTCCATGGGACTCGGATTCCGCCTGGTGGACTCGCAGAACAACGGCCGGGTCGACCGCATCTTCTTCGTCATCATCGTGCTCGCGCTGCTCGGCGCGATCACCGATGCGCTCGTCGGTGTACTCGACCGCTGGATCAAGCGCCGCTGGGGATAGCGGTCGGCCGTGCAGTTCCCCGGCGTGAACGGCCGAATGTTGCAGCGAAGTCGCTCCTGACGCAAGAAATCCGCACCCCCTCCGCCCCTACGCTCGAAGGAATCGTCACCCACCCCGGGCGACGCCTGCGCACGCGGAAGGAGGTTCACCATGTCGAACGTCGCCACCACCCACACGAAGAGCATCGTCGGAGAGCCGGAGGTCGTCGAAGACGCCGCCGCACTCGTCGGGCACCCGGCCTGGACGGACCTCAAGGCCGCCGCGACCGCGCTGCAGGCCGTCCAGGTGAAGGACGGCTCGATCCCTGAGTCGAGCGACCACGAGTCGGCGGCAGGGCACGTCGCCACGATCGTCGCGAGTGTCCGCGCCCTCGCTCCGAACTTCCCGCACGACGCCGAGTACCTCGACGCCCTCGTCGCCGACTTCGACCGCTGGGAGCGCGACGGCTTCGGCGTCCCGGACTTCCTCGACTCGCTCGTCGCCTTCCACCCCGAGCGGCACCGCGTGGACGGCCTGGCACACCTCGTCGTGTTCCCGATGGTCACGCAGAACGGTTCGACCGACCGCCACATCGAGGCCGTGCTCGTCGAGGTCATCTGGCCCGAGTTCATCGCCGCGCTCGAGGCCGGCGACTACACGAACGCACTCTTCGTGCCGATCCGCTTCCTCGACTTCACGCCGGGGTACGACACGAACTCCGCGGTCCTCTTCCCCGAGACGGTCGCGATGCGCGCGATCCCGGCGTTCACCTGGGGCGCGATCTTCCAGGACCGCGAGGCGGCCCGGTACCGTCGGGTCGTCCGAGCCGCGGCCGAGATCACCAAGCTCGACCTCCCCGCCGACGCCGCGTCCCTCCTGGACGACCAGCAGCTGGCCGAGGAGACCTTCGTCATGTGGGACCTCATCCACGACCGCACGCACATGCGCGGTGACCTCCCGTTCGACCCGTTCATGATCAAGCAGCGGATGCCGTTCTTCCTGTACTCGCTCGAGGAGCTGCGCTGCGACCTCACGGCGTTCCGCGAGTCGGTCCGGCTGGAGCGCACGCTGACGACCCGAGCGGAGACCGAGACGCTCGACGCGGCGGACGTGGCGATCCTCGAGCACGCGAAGCTCGTCCAGTACGCGATCATCTTCGACCGCATCTTCCGGTTCGCCATCACCGGCTCGCGCGTCCGGAACTACGACGGCGTCGGCGGCCAGCTGCTGTTCGCGTGGATGCACCAGCACGGCGTGCTGCACTGGACCGACACGAGACTCACGATCGACTGGGACGAGGTCCCCGACGTGGGCGTGCGGCTCGGCGAGAGCATCGACGAGCTGTACTGGCGATCGATCGACCGTCCGAAGACCGCGCACTGGCTCGCCGCGTACGAGCTCGTCCGGACGACGCTGACGCCGCACCCCGCGTCGCAGTGGGCGCGTGGGCTGTCGGACGAGATCCTCAGCGGACCGCCGCGTGGACTCACCGACGCGGTCCTCGACGACGAGTTCCCCCTGTCGATGTTCTACGAGGCGCTCGGCAAGAAGATGGCGGACGTCATCACGTCGACCGCCGGGATCACGGGGCGATCCGCGGCCTGACCCGACCGTGCCGCGGAGGAGCCCGGAGCAGCACTCTCCTGAGTGCCGCTCCGGGCTCTTGCTCGAGGCCGGGCCGCCGCGCTCCGTCGCTCGACGGATGTCCCCGGCGGGGCGTCGCGCTAGCGTGGACGGCATGAGCGAGCCCGCCGTCGACCAGCAGGAGGACCGCCGGGTCGACCCCTACGACGCCGAGTGGCGACGTCCGGCCGCGACGCCGTCGGAACAGCGGTCCGACGTCATCCTCGCCATCGCGCTCGGCGTCGGCACCCTCCTCAGCCTCACGCTGTACACGATCGCCGGGTTCTACCCCGAGCCCGCACCGATGTGGGCGTCCGTCCTCTGGGCGATCGGCATCACCGCGCCGCTCGCGTTCCGTCGCCGCTTCCCGTGCTCCGTCTCGATCGTCGTCGCCGTCATGTTCATCGTGGGCGGCACGGTGCTCGTACCCGAGGTCCTCTTCACGAACATCACCCTGTTCCTCGCGATCTACACGGTCGGGGCGTGGGTCCCGAACCGACGTCGCGCCGCACTCGTCCGCGTGCTCATCATCGTCGCCATGTTCGTCTGGCTGCTCGTCTCCATGTTCATCCAGGCGACCGACCCCGACGCGTTGCCGAGCCTCTCCCGGGTGGGGCTCTTCTCACCCCTCGTGGCCTTCATCCTCATCCAGATCCTGACGAACATCCTCTACTTCGGAGCCGCGTACTTCTTCGGCGAGCGTGTCTACCAGTCCTCCCGGGAACGGGCCGCGCTCGAGCAGCGCACAGCCGAGCTCGAGGCGGAGCGCGCCCGGTCCGCCCGGCAGGCGGTCGCGCTCGAGCGGGTGCGGATCGCACGCGAGCTGCACGACGTGGTCGCCCACCACGTCTCGGTCATGGGGGTGCAGGCCGGTGCCGCGCGCACCGTGCTCGATGCGAACCCGGCCGCCGCGCGGGATGCACTCACGAACGTCGAGCTCGGCGCACGGAGCGCGATCGACGAGCTGCGCAAGATGCTCGGCACCCTCCGCGCGCACGGCGAACCGACCGACGAGGAGAGCAGCCCGTCGACCGTCGGCGTCGGCCAGCTGGGCCGGCTCGCCGACGAGTCGACGGCGAACGGGCTGCCGACGAGGTTCGAACTCGTGGGCACACCGGTCCCGATCCCGGCCGTCGTCTCGTTCAACCTGTACCGGATCGCGCAGGAGGCGCTCACGAACGCCCGCAAGTACGGTGGCACCACGGCGACCGCCGAACTCAGGCTCCGCTATCTGGACGACGCGGTCGAGCTCGAGGTCACGAACACGGGGACCGTCCCGACGGTGGCCCGCCGCGGTGGGCTCGGGCTCATCGGGATGCGGGAGCGCGTGGCGTCGTCAGGCGGCGTCCTCGAGGTCGGGGCACGCGCCCGCGGCGGCTTCCTCGTGCGGGCCGCCATCCCGCTCGGCCGGCCGGGCGACCAGGCGATGGAGCCCGTCGCCGCGTCCATCGCCGACGCCCGCCTCGCCTCCTCCGCCGCAGGACGACCCCAGACCGCCACCACGAAGGACCAGGCATGACCGAGCAGCCCACCCGCATCCTCCTCGTCGACGACCAGGAGCTGCTGCGTGCGGGCTTCCGCATCATCCTGGGCTCACAGCCCGGGATCGAGATCGTCGGCGAGGCGTCGGACGGCGCCGAGGCCGTCGCGCTCGCGACGACGCTCGCGCCGGACGTGATCTGCATGGACGTCCAGATGCCGGGCATGGACGGTCTCGAGGCCACCCGTCGGATCGTCGCGGATCCTGAGGTGCACGCCGCCGTCCTCATCCTCACCACCTTCGACCGCGACGACTACCTCGCCGAGGCGCTCCGGGCCGGTGCGAGCGGGTTCCTCCTGAAGAACTCCTCGCCGGAGGAACTCGTCGCAGCGGTCTCGGTGATCGCGGGCGGGGAGGCGCTCCTCTCGCCGGCGGTCACCCGCCGGGTCATCGAGGGGTTCACCCGGCAGGCCCCCGCCGTCGAAGACGCCGTGGAGGATCACACCGCCCCGGCCGGGCCGACGACCGGCGCAGACTACGACCAGCTGACGGAGCGCGAACGCGAGGTCCTGCAACTGGTCGCCCAGGGCCTGTCCAACCAGGAGATCGCGACCACGCTCTTCGTCGGCGAGGCGACCGTGAAGTCGCACGTCTCGAAGGTGTTGCAGAAGCTCGCCCTCCGCGATCGCATCCAAGCGGTCATCTACACCTACGAGCACGGGCTGGCGTCACCGCGCAGCTGAGGGTTCGCTCCGTCTCCGCGCAACCCCGTCGGTCGGTCGGATGCGAGGAGTAGCGTGACGACCATGGAATTTCGATACCTCGGCAACAGCGGACTCAAGATCTCAGAGATCATCTTCGGCAACTGGCTGACCCACGCCTCGCAGGTGGAGAACGACGTCGCCACGGCGAGCGTTCGCGCCGCCCTCGACGCCGGCATCACCACCTTCGACACGGCCGACGCCTACGCCAACACGGCGGCGGAGCAGGTGCTCGGCGACGCCCTCAAGGACGAACGACGCGCGAGCCTGGAGATCTTCACGAAGGTCTACTGGCCCACCGGCCCGAAGGGGCACAACGACGTCGGGCTGTCGCGCAAGCACATCATGGACTCGATCGACGGTTCGCTCACGCGTCTCGGCACCGACTACGTCGACCTCTACCAGGCCCACCGCTACGACAGCGAGACGCCGCTCGAGGAGACGATGCAGGCCTTCGCCGACGTCGTCCGGGCGGGCAAGGCGCTCTACATCGGTGTGAGCGAGTGGAACGCCGAGCAGCTGCGCGCCGGCCACGCCCTGTCCAAGGAGCTGGGCTTCCAGCTCATCTCGAACCAGCCGCAGTACTCGATGCTGTGGCGGGTCATCGAGGAGGAGGTCGTCCCCACCTCGCGCGAACTCGGCATCTCCCAGATCGTCTGGTCGCCGGTGGCGCAGGGCGTCCTCAGCGGCAAGTACCTGCCGGGTGCAGAGCTCCCGCAGGGCAGCCGGGCCACCGACGAGAAGGGCGGCGCCGACACCATCAAGCGCTTCCTCGACGACGAGGTGCTCACGGCCGTCCAGCAGCTGAAGCCCATCGCCGACGAGCTCGACCTCACCATGGCGCAGCTGGCGCTCGCCTGGGTGCTGCACAACGACAACATCGCCGGTGCGATCGTCGGGGCCTCGCGTCCCGAGCAGGTCACCGCGAACGCCGCCGCGGCCGGTGTGAAGCTCGACGACGCGGTCATCGCCCGCATCGACGAGGCCATCGGCTCCGTCGCCGAGACCGACCCCTCGAAGACGGTCTCCCCGGAGTCCCGCCCCGCCTGATCCAGCGCTCAGCTGGTCCACGACGCCCGGTATCCCCCACTCGACGGAGAAGGGGACCGGGCGTCGTCGCGTCAACCCGTCCTGCGGCGGATGCCGGTGGCACACTGCGCCGCGTAGCGTGATCGCCATACCGGGAGAACCCGACGCAGGACACTCGGTCCAGCACGCAGATCACAGGAGGCGGCCGATGCTCGAACTCAGCCACATCGACAAGTCGTACGGCGAGCGGAAGGTGCTCGACGACGTCAGCTTCCAGGTCGCCCCCGGCCGCATGACGGGGTTCGTCGGCGGGAACGGCGCCGGCAAGACGACGACGATGCGCATCCTGCTCGGTGTCCTCGCCGCGAACGCCGGGACCGTCACCCTCGACGGCACCCCGCTCACCCCGGAGGACCGCCGCCGGTTCGGCTACATGCCGGAGGAGCGCGGCCTGTACCCGAAGATGCGGGTCGAGGAACAGCTCGTCTACCTGGCCCGTCTCCACGGGTTCACGACCCACGCCGCCAAGCGCAACGCCGGCGAACTGCTCGAGCGCCTCGGCCTCGGCGAGCGCCGGAACGACGCCCTCGAGAGCCTGTCGCTCGGCAACCAGCAGCGGGCGCAGATCGCCGCGGCGCTCGTCCACCACCCGGACGTCCTCGTCCTCGACGAGCCGTTCTCGGGCCTCGACCCGATGGCGGTCGACGTGGTCGTCGGTGTGCTCAGCGAGTTCGCCGCAGACGGCTCCCCCGTCCTGTTCTCCAGTCACCAGCTCGACATCGTGGAGCGCCTCTGCGACGACCTCGTGATCATCGCCGGTGGCAGGATCCGCGCCTCCGGCTCGCGCGAGTCACTCCGCGAAGCCCATGCCGGCAACCGCTACGAGCTGCTCACCGCGGCCGACACCGGCTGGCTGCGCGAGCGTCCGGGGATCTCCGTCGTCGACTTCGACGGCGGCTACGCCCTCTTCGACGCCGACGACGCCCAGGCGGCGCAGGCCGTGCTCCGTGAGGCGCTGACCCAGGGCGACGTCACGAGCTTCGCCCCCCTCCGACCCACCCTCGCCCAGATCTTCAAGGAGGTCATCCAGTGACCACGGCAACCGAGTCCCCGATCCAGCCCGCCGGTCGTCGTCGCTCCGGCCCGGCCTCCCCGAGCCTCGTGCAGAGCATCGGTCTCGTCGCCGAGCGCGAGGTCAGGATGCGACTGCGGAGCAAGACGTTCCTCATCTCGACGGGCATCCTCCTCCTCGTGATCCTCGCCGGCATCGTCGTCGGTGGGTTCCTCGCGAAGAACACCGCCTCGGAGACCACGAAGATCGCGGTCGTGGGGAACGCGGGTGCGGGACTCGTCGACGGCAAGACCTTCGACGTGACCGAGGCGGCCGACGTCGCCGCCGCTGAAGCCCTCGTGAAGTCGGGCGACGTCGAGGCGGCGATCGCACCCGCCACCGACGACAACCCCACCGGGGTCCAGGTCATCTTCGACTCCGAGGCCTCCAACACGCTCATCATGCAACTGAGCGCGCAGCCGCAGGTCACCATCCTCGATCCCGACGCCGACGCCTCCGCCGGCTTCCTGCTCTACATCGTGTCGCTCGGATTCGGTCTCGTGTTCTTCGTCTCCGCCACCACCTTCGGGGCGTCGATCGCGCAGAGCGTCGTCGAGGAGAAGCAGACCCGCGTCGTCGAGATCCTCATGTCCGCCATCCCCGTGAAGGCGCTCCTCGCCGGCAAGGTGCTCGGCAACAGCATCCTGGCGTTCGGGCAGATCCTGGCGATCGCTGCGCTGTCGGTGATCGGGCTGACGGTGACGGGCCAGACGGAGCTGCTCGCAGGACTCGGGACCCCGGTCGTCTGGTTCGTGGTGTTCTTCGTGCTCGGCTTCATCCTGCTGGCGGCGCTGTTCGCCGCCGCCGGATCGCTGGTCTCGCGTCAAGAGGACATCGGTTCGACGACGACCCCGATTACGATGCTGATCATGATCCCGTACTTCGCCGTCATCTTCTTCAACGACAACCCGGTGGTGATGACGATCATGTCCTACGTGCCGTTCTCGGCAGCCGTGGGCATGCCCGTCCGTCTCTTCGTCGGCTCGGCGCAGTGGTGGGAGCCGATCCTGTCCCTGCTGATCCTCGCGATCACGGCGGCGCTCGTCATCCTCGTCGGCTCGCGGATCTACGAGAACTCGCTGCTCAAGATGGGCGGCCGGGTCAAACTGACGGAAGCGCTCAAGGCATGAGCGGGCTCGGCGGGATCGACGAGGTCTTCAACCCGGGTGCCTTCGAGGCCAAGCAGTTCCTCGACGCCGAGCAGCGCCTCCCCGCGCCGGCCCCGCTCGCGGGCGACCCGGCGGGCGACATCTACGGCGACGACCCCATCGTGCTCGACCTCGTCGACGAGGACGAAGAGGACCAGGACGCCCGGCTGACGCCCGAACAGGCCGCCGCGCTCGCGGCCGAGCAGCCGGCTCAGCCCTCCGCCGAGGACGAGCAGCAGGCCGCCGTCGCATCCTCGATCGCCGTGCACGCGCTCGCCTACGAGCACGCGCTGGCGCAGGAGACCCCGGACGCGGAGCCGGAGCCCGGTGCGCACGCCGACGTCGACGCCGCGATCGACGCCGTGCCCGAGGAGAGCGTCCCCTCCTCCGACGGCCCGCGTCACGCCGCCGACTGACCTCGCTTCTCGGTTCACCATTCAGGAGCGCCGCGGCGCGTCCCGGCCCTCGCACCTGCCGCGGTGACGCCACGCCCGAGCGCTCCTGAATCGTGAACATGCCCGACGGCGACCCGAGCACGCAGGAAGTCGGCCCGCGATGCACGGAAGCTGCGTGTGGCATGCGCGAGGATGGATCAGTGACCGATTCTCTGCATGACACCAGCATCCGCGGCTTCGCCTCCGACAACTACTCCGGCGTCCACCCCGAGATCCTCGACGCCCTCGCGGCGGCCAACGGCGGCCACCAGATCGCCTACGGTGAGGACGACTACACCCGTCGGCTGCACGAGGTCTTCGCCGATCACTTCGGCCGCGACGTCGCCGTGTTCCCCGTCTTCAACGGCACCGGCGCGAACGTCGTCGGCCTGCAGTCCATGCTCCCGCGCTGGGGTGCCGTCATCTCGGCGTCGACCGCGCACATCAACTCCGACGAGGGCGGCGCGCCGGAGCGGGTCGGTGGCATCAAGCTCCTGACGGTCGACGCCCCCGACGGCAAGCTCACGCCCGACCTCATCGACCGCGAGGCGTGGGGCTGGGGCGACGAGCACCGTGCACAGCCGCTCGTCGTCTCGATCACGCAGACCACCGAGCTCGGCACCCTGTACACGCCCGAGGAGATCCGCGCGATCGCCGACCACGCGCACGGTCATGGCATGAAGCTGCACCTCGACGGAGCCCGCATCGCCAACGCCGCAGCAGCCCTCGGCGTCCCACTGCGCGCGTTCACCGCCGATGCCGGCGTCGACGTGCTGTCCTTCGGTGGGACGAAGAACGGGCTCATGTTCGGCGAGGCCATCGTCGTGCTCGAACCGTCGGCATCGGAGGGCCTCGTCTACCTGCGGAAGCTCAACATGCAGCTGGCGTCGAAGATGCGCTTCGGTGCGGCGCAGCTCATCGCCCTGCTCGAGCCGGCGGCTGACGGTGGCGACGGGCTCTGGCTCCGCTCCGCGACCCACGCCAACGCGATGGCCGCGCGCCTCCGCACCTCCCTCGAGGCCCTCATCGCCGCCGGCGAGGCACCGGGACTCGGCTTCAGCCAGCCGACGCAGGCCAACGCCGTGTTCGCGACCCTTCCCGCGGGCGTCCCCGACCGTTTGCGGGAACGCTTCCGCTTCTACGACTGGGACGCCGCGAAGGGCGAGGTCCGCTGGATGTGCTCGTTCGACACCACCGAGGACGACATCGACGCGTTCGTCGCCGCGATCCGCGAGGAACTCGCCCGCGCGTAGCGGCCGGTCACGATGCCGGCAGGCCTCTGCGCGTCGACCCCCGATATGGCAAGGTTGGAGATCGGGCTTCCAACCGGATGAGAGAGACGGTCATGCACTATCAGTCGACGCGGGGCCACGATCTGCCCCAGCACTTCTCGGACATCCTCCTCGGCGGGCTCGCCCCGGACGGGGGCCTGTACCTCCCGGCCGAGTACCCGCAGCTGACCGCTGAGGAGCTCGAGTCGTGGCGCGAGCTGTCCTACGCCGACCTCGCGTACGCCGTGCTGTCGAAGTTCGCCGACGACATCCCCGCAGCCGACCTCCAGGACATCGCCCGTCGCACCTACACCGCCGAGGTGTACTCGAACGGCCGCGCCGGCGACGACGCCTCGCTCATCACCCCGCTGCGTATCCTCGGTGAGGAGGGCGGCACCGAGCTGCAACTCCTCGGCCTCTCGAACGGCCCGACGCTCGCCTTCAAGGACATGGCGATGCAGCTGCTCGGCAACCTCTTCGAGTACACGCTCGCGAAGAGCGGCGACGAGCTCAACATCCTCGGCGCGACCTCCGGCGACACCGGGAGCGCGGCCGAGCACGCCATGCGCGGCAAGACGGGGATCCGGGTCATCATGCTGAGCCCGCACGGCCGCATGAGCAGCTTCCAGCGCGCGCAGATGTTCAGCCTCCAGGACGACAACATCGTGAACCTCGCCGTCGAGGGCAACTTCGACGACTGCCAGGACATCGTGAAGGCCGTCTCGAAGGACGCTCCGTTCAAGGCGCTCCACGCCGTCGGTACGGTCAACTCGATCAACTGGGCCCGCGTCGTCGCGCAGGTCGTGTACTACGTACACGGCTGGCTCCTCGCGACCGACGGTCCGGGCCAGAAGGTGTCGTTCTCGGTGCCGTCCGGCAACTTCGGCAACGTCTGCGCCGGGCACATCGCCCGCTCCATGGGGCTGCCGATCGACCAGCTCGTCGTCGCGACGAACGAGAACGACGTCCTCGACGAGTTCTTCCGCACGGGCGTCTACCGCCCACGCTCGGCGGCCGAGACGCACCACACGTCGAGCCCGAGCATGGACATCTCGAAGGCGTCCAACTTCGAGCGTTTCCTCTACGACCTCGTCGGTCAGGACGCGACCCGCCTCGGTGAGCTGTTCCGGTCCCTCGACGAGGAGGGCGGGTTCGACCTCTCCGGGACGCCCGAGTTCGAGCGGATCAGCGAGTTCGGCTTCGTCTCTGGCCGCAGCACCCACGCCGACCGCGTCGCCACCATCCGCGACGTGCACGAGCGCTACGGCGTCACGATCGACCCGCACACCGCCGACGGCGTCACGGTCGCCCGTCGCCACCTGCGCGAGGGCGTCCCGATGCTCGTGCTCGAGACCGCGCTGCCGGCGAAGTTCGCCGAGATCGTCCGCGAGGCGCTCGGCGAGGAGCCGGAGCGTCCCGAGGCGTTCGAGGGCATCGAGGGTCTCGAGCAGCGATTCGAGATCGTCCCGGCCGACGTCGACCGCATCAAGGCGATCATCGCGCAGCACACCGGCCGCTGACCCGCCCCGCTCCCTGAGCCCGTCCCGGCCCCGATCCCTGAGCCGACTCGGTCCGTGAGCTCGCGCAGGTCCCTGAACCTGCGTCGGTCCCTGAGCCCGCGCCGGTCCGTGAGCCCGCGCCGGTCCCTGAGCCCGCGCAGGTCCCTGAGCCTGTCGAAGGGCATCCGACCGCGCCGTCGACACCGCGTCCGGTCCGGCGGGGAACACGGAGGATAGGCGTCCGGCGTCCCGGAGCCAAGCCCCAGCGACGACCCGGCGTCCGCTCTACGCTGCCCTCATGAGCAATCCCATGGATCCAGCAGCAGCAGACGCCCAGCGCGACGCCCTCGCCCACGGCGGTCCGGGCGCCCAGGCACACGTGCCCGGTGAGGACCAGACCGACAGCTCGGTCGGCGGTGTCGTTCCCGACGGCGGTGCGGTCGACCGCTCGGCCGACGACGCGGCCCCCGGCGACGGCGGTCTGAGCAACGCCGGTGACGGCGTCGGTGGTGACGACGTCGTCGGCGACGCCGGACTCGACGACGCGGACACCGAGGATGCCGTCGAAGACCTCGACGACCAGGACGACCTCGCCGACCGCGCGCCCGTCGGCGACAGCTTCGGCGAGGGCCCGGAGTAGCTCCGCGGTCCCTGAGCCTGTCGAAGGGCACTCCCGCTCAAGTCACTCCGGTCCCTGAGCCTGTCGAAGGGCACCCCCGCCCGAATCCCCCCGGTCCCTGAGCCTGTCGAAGGGCGCTCAGGGGACCAGGATGAGCTTCCCGCTCGGGTGACCCGACTCGCTCTCGCGGTGCGCCTCGGCGGCCTCGGCGAGGGGCCGGACGGTGCCGAGTTCGAAGTGGAACCGTCCCTGCTCGACGAGGGACGCGACCGCCGGGATCGCCTCCGCCCGCCAGGCCTGCTCCTGCTCCGTGAGCGGGAGCGGGTTTCCGCCGGACCACGCCTGGATCCCGAGGTCGGCCGCCTTCGCGCCGACGACGATCGTGCCGATGTGCTGACGGTCCTCGACCAGCTCGAACGAGGCCTCGAGCGCCTCGTCGGTGCCGACGGCGTCGAGCACACGGTCGACACCCTGCGGAGCGGCCTCGCGCACGCGCTCCACGAGCCCGGGACCGTAGGTGACGGGGATCGCCCCCAGCTCCCGCAGACGTGCGTGGTTCCCTTCGCTCGCGGTGGCGACGACGGTCGCTCCCCAAGCCACGGCGAACTGCACGGCGGCGTGCCCCACCGAGCCCGACCCACCGTGGATCAGGAGGGTCGTCCCCTCGGTCACGCCGAGCGAGCGCAGTGCTTGATAGGCCGTGCTCACGGGGATGCCGATCGCCGCCGCCTCCTCGAAGGAGATGGCAGCCGGTTTGCGGATGATCTGGTCGGGTGTGACGACGACGTGGGTCGCATACGTCCCGGAGGCGTTGACGACGACGACCTCGTCGCCGATCGACCAGCCGTCGACCCCGTCGCCGACCTCGACGACGACGCCGGCGCCGTCGCTCCCGACGCGTCGGGTGCCCTGCAGCTCACCGCCGCGGAGGCCGCTGCGGAGCTTCCAGTCGATCGGGTTCACGCCCGCGGCTCGCACCTCGACGACGAGTTCGCCGGGGCCCGCCTGAGGCGTCGGCACCTCGACGAGTTCGAGGACGTCGGCCGAGCCGAGCTGCTGGTACTGGATGACGGTCGCCATGTCGTTCCCTTCCCGAGATGCGCCTGCGCACCCCTGATCGGCGTCCGCCACGCTTCGCGGCGGCCCTCCGAGGCTACTCCCGACGCTCCTCCACAGCCCCTCGGAACCTCCGGACCGTGACGCCGCATGACCCGCGGATGGCACCGGCACCGGACTCCCGCGTAGCGTTGCAGCATGCCTCCCACTGATGGATCGACGTCCGCGGCGCCCGCCGCCACCATCGCGAACCTCCTCGCCGAGACCCGCAGCTACGCACCGCCGACCGACCTCGCCCGGACGGCGAACGTCGGCCCGGAGGAGTGGGCCCGCGCGGCCGCCGACCCCGTGGCGTTCTGGGAGGAGCAGGCCCGACGCCTCGACTGGGTCACTCCGTGGGACACGGCGCACACGTGGGACCCGGCCCGACCGGTCGACGGGTCCGACCCGACGGACCCCGAGCCCGAGCTCACGGTCCCCGCCGCCACCTGGTTCGCCGGGGGAACGCTCAACGTGGCGGTCAACTGCGTCGACCGCCACGTCGATGCCGGACGAGGCGACAAGGTCGCCCTCCACTTCGAGGGCGAGCCGGGCGACCGCCGCTCCATCACCTACGCCGAGTTGCAGCGCGAGGTCGCGAAGGCCGCCAACGCCCTGACGGCACTCGGCATCGGGCAGGGCGACCGCGTCGTCATCTACCTGCCGGTCATCCCCGAGACGGTCATCGCCACCCTCGCCGTCGCGCGCATCGGCGCCATCCACTCCCTCGTGTTCGGTGGGTTCTCCGCCGAGGCGCTGCGCTTCCGGGTGGAGGACACCGAGGCGAAACTGCTCATCACCACCGACGGCCAGTACCGCCGGGGTACCGCTGTGCCCGTCAAGCAGAACGCCGACGCCGCCGTCGACGGTGTGCCGTCCGTCGAGCACGTGCTCGTCGTCGCACGCACGGGCGACGAGACGCCGAACGTGCCTTGGACCCCCGGTCGCGACGTCTGGTGGCACGACACCGTGGGTGTCGCCGCCGACACCCACGAGGCCGAGGCGTTCGATGCGGAGAACCCGCTCTTCATCATCTACACGAGCGGCACCACCGGGAAGCCCAAGGGACTCGTCCACACCTCGGGTGGCTATCTCACACAGGCGTCCTGGACCCACTGGGCGATCTTCGACGCCAAGGAGGACGACGTCCACTGGTGCACCGCCGATCTCGCCTGGGTCACCGCACACACCTATGAGATCTACGGTCCGCTCTCGAACGGGCTCACCCAGGTGATCTACGAGGGCACGCCGAACACCCCGCACCAGGCACGGCACTTCGAGATCATCGAGCGCTACGGCGTGACGACGTACTACACGGCACCCACGCTCATCCGGACCCTCATGACGTGGTTCCCCGAGGGGCCGCCCGCCGAGTACGACCTCTCGACCCTCCGGCTCCTCGGCACCGTCGGTGAGGCGATCAACCCCGAGGCCTGGATGTGGTTCCGCGAGCGCATCGGGCGCGGCGAGACCCCGGTCGTCGACACCTGGTGGCAGTCGGAGACGGGGTCGGCCGTCATCGCACCGCTCCCCGGCGCGACCACGATCAAGCCGGGTTCCGGCAGTCGCGCACTCCCCGGCCTGGAGGCGTTGGTCGTCGACGAGGACGGCGAGACGGTGCCGTATGGATCCGGCGGGTACCTGGTCGTCAGCCGCTTCGGGCCCTCGCTCGCACGCACGGTCTGGGGCAACCCGGAGCGCTACCGCGACTCGTACTGGGCGAAGTACTGGAGGCAGGGCTACTTCTTCTCCGGCGACGGCGCGAAGTGGGACGAGGACGGCGACATCTGGGTCCTCGGGCGCGTCGACGACGTCATCAACGTCTCGGGCCACCGCCTGTCGACCATCGAGATCGAATCGGCCCTCGTGTCGCATCCCCACGTGGGCGAGGCCGGCGTCGTCGGCGTGCACGACCCGATCACGGGGAGCGCGATCGCCGCGTTCGTCATCCCCTCCTCGCGGACTCACGGGCCCGAGGCCGACGGCGAGGCGTACTGGTTGGATCGCTCTGCGGCACTCCGCGAGGCACTGCGCTCCCACGTGGCGAACGAGATCGGCCCGATCGCGAAGCCTCGCGACGTCTTCGTGGTCCCAGACCTGCCGAAGACCCGCTCGGGGAAGATCATGCGGCGTCTGCTCGGCGACATCGTCGACCAGCGGCCCCTCGGCGACTCGACGTCGCTGCAGGACGAAGCGGCCCCGCACCGGATCGCCGAGATCGTCACTGCTGCACGGACCCCTCGAACCCGGGAATAGCGCCTCGATCGATGCAGTTGCATCCATCGTCAATGGCGACGCAGCCTCTGTCCACTTCCCTTGTTCCGCTTGGAGACCGCATGTCCATCGTCACCCGTACCGCCCAGACCGACGCCCCCATCCTCGACGTCCTCGCCGACCGGTGGAGCCCCCGCTCCTTCGTGAGCGAGCCCGTCGCCGCCGCGAAGATGGCCTCGGCCCTGGAAGCCGCGCGTTGGTCGCCGAGCGCCAACAACGTGCAGCCCTGGCGGTTCATCGTCGGCACCAAGGGGACCGCCACGTTCGACGCGATCGCTGAGCAGCTGGTGGCGTTCAACCGAGGGTGGGCCGCTCAGGCGGGCGCGCTCATCGTCGCCGTCGCCGAGACGGTCGACGACGAGGGGAACGAGCGTCCCTGGGCCATCTACGACCTCGGCCAGGCGATGGCGCACTTGAGCGTCCAGGCCCACAGCGACGGCCTCTTCGCACACCAGATGGCCGGTTTCTCCGCCGACGGCATCCGCGAGGCGTTCTCGCTGCCGGACGGCCTCCTTCCGTTCACCGTCACCGCGCTCGGCGAGCTCGGCGACCCGGAGCTCCTGCCCGAGGGCATGCTCCGCGACCGCGAGACCGCTCCGCGCGAGCGTCGTCCGCTCGCCGACCTCGTGATCGTCCAGGAGTAGTCCGCTCGGTTCCTGCACCACCACGCTGCGCAGTCCGGTCCGCCGGGCTGCGCAGTCGTCGTTCGCGGGGACCTAGGGCGCCGTTACAGCCCCGCGACGAGGTTGATGACGGTCGCGAGGATCACGGAGCCGAAGAGGT
>NZ_CAUQHZ010000012.1:0-138500 GCF_963518075.1 uncultured Plantibacter sp. | reverse complement strand
GCACCGAACCGGTCACGATGACGGTCCCGGCGGTCGTCGCGAGGCCCCCGGCGAGCGCTTCGCTGGCTGAGCCCGCGCCGAGGAAGACCGCTGAGCCCGGGGCGACCAGGGTCAGCGCCCGCGCGGCGAGCGCACCGGACACCCCGGAGTCCTGGCCCGGGTCGAGGTCGGTGCGCACCGCACCGCCGTGCGCGCGTCGGAGGCGTCCGTCGAGTTCGAGGACGCGGAGGTCGCGTCGGATCGTCTCCTCGGTCACGCCGAGGTCCACTGCGAGCAGGCCGACTTCGACCCGCCCGTCCTGGTCGAGTCGGGTGAGGATCTCCCGACGCCGGTCGTCCACCGGGCTGGACGTGGCCGTCCCGCGGCCGCCGATGGACGCGCTCATCGTTCCACCCCGGCACGGTCGTCGCGTTCCGACTCCGGACCGTCGGGGCTCGGCTCGTCGGCTCGTCGTCGCCACCAGGGGTCGAGGGCCTCGACGAGCTCGTCGAACGCGGTTCCGACCCCGGCCCAGTACGCGGCTGAGGCGTCCGTCGGCAGGACGGCGGGTGCGTGTCGGACGAGGTCGTGCTGGGCCTGTTCCACCGACGGCAGGAGTCCGGTGGCGACCCCGGCGACGATCGCGGCGCCGAGGGCTCCGGCCTCCTCGGAGTCGACGACCGTCACGGGCGCCCGGAGGGCGTTGGCCACGAGTTGCACGTACAGCGGCGACCGCGCGAGGCCGCCGCCGAGGACGATCGGCTCGTCCCACCGGAACCGTTCGCCGAGCGCCCGGGTGTGCCAACGGTGCATGAGCACGATGCCCTCGAGGGCTCCGCGCAGGACGTGTGCCCGGGTGTGCCAGTCTCGGACGCCGACGAGGGTGGCCGACGCCTCGGCGCCGAGTGGGGAGTCCGATTGGAAGGGCAGGACGAGCGGCACCTGCTCCTCCGGAAGGAGTGCTGCGGCCTCGGCGATCAGCGCGTCGCGGCCGGTGGCGTCGGTCACGCCCAGGAGCCGGAGCGTCCAGTCGAAGGAGGGCGATGCCGTCGCCGAGGTGGACATCGCGATCCGCAGGTCCGGGGTGATCGAGAGGCGGGACTGCCACCGCGGGTCCACGTCGGGCTGAGTCGTCGTCACGCCGTTGGTGCTGAACGAGCCGGCCACGAGGGCGAGCCGCCCGGGGACGAGCGCTCCCATGCCGATCGACGAGGCCTGCACGTCGTGGAGTCCCGACACGACCGGCGTCCCGGCGACGAGGCCCGTCACCGCGGCGGCCGCCGGCAGCACCGACCCGACGATCGTGCCGCTCGGGTTGATCGGCGGCAGCAGGCGGAGCAGTTCGACGGGCAGGCCGTAGGCGTCGAGGACCTCGGCGCTCCAGGTGGCGGTCCCGACGTCGAGGAAGGAGGCGCAGGCGTCGGAGTAGTCGGTGGAGATCTCGCCGGTGAGCCGCAGACGGACCACGTCCTTGCAGAAGAGCATCGCGTCGGCCTGCTGGACACGCTCCGGGTCGTGCCGGAGCAGCCAGCGGAGGAGGTTGCCGGCGGCGCCCGGCGTCGGCAGCTGTCCGGAGCGTTCGAGCACCACCCGCAGCCGGTCGGGATCAGCCGCGAGTTCGGCGGCCTCGACGTGCGCCCGGGAGTCCATCGCCGTGATGGCCGGGCCGACCGGCGCTCCGTCGGCGGTCACGAGGTGCAGGCCGTCGCCGTGGCCGGTGATCCCGACGGCGGCGACCAGGTTCGGGTCGACACCCGACGTCGCCATCACCTCCGACACCGCGTCGGCGACCGCGGCCCACAGGTCGTCCTGCGACCGCTCGGCGTGCCGGGCGACCGGGCGGTCGACGGGGCTCGCGCGCCGAGCGACGGCGACCGGGTGCAACCGCTGGTCGTGCAGGACGGCCTTGACGGCGGTCTGCCCGACGTCGATCCCGAGCAGGAACCGCGACCCCGACTCGTGGGGTGCGCTGTGCGGCCCGTGCTCAGCCATCGGCGGTCTTCCGTTCGTCGTCATCGTCGTCATCGGGTGCGCCCGATCATGTTGATCTTTGCACCGATCCCACCGAATCGGAAGGGATATCGGACAGATTCGGATACGCTGGCCAGACCGGACGGAGCAGTCATGTACCCAGCAGAGCGTCACGCCGCGATCCTCGCGGGTGCCCGCGACGGCGACGGCGCCCTGTCGGTCGCCGAGCTGAGCAGCCGACTCGGCGTCACGCCCGAAACCATCCGTCGCGACCTCGCGGTACTCGAGCGACAGGGGCTCATCCGCCGCCACCATGGTGGCGCGGTCCTCGCCCGGCGACCCGCGTTCGAGCCCAGCCTCCAACGACGCCGCGAAGGCGAGCGCATCGAGCGCGCCGCCGTCGCGCGGCTCGTCGTCGAGCAGCTCCCTGAGGAGGGAGTCGTCCTACTCGACTCCGGTGCGATGACTCTCGAGGTCGCCGCCCTCCTCCCCCACGCCAGCCGACTCCTCGTGGTGACGAACAGCCTGCCGATCGTCGCCCTGCTCGGTGGCCGGCCGCGACTCACCGTGCTCGCCCTGCCCGGGCGGGTCCGCGCCGTCACGCAGGCGACCGTCGGCGCGTGGACCGTCGAACGGCTGTCGGGGCTCCACGCCGACGTCGCCGTCCTGGGCGCCAACGGGGTGGGGCTCACCTCGGGCGCCACGACGACCCTGCCCGAGGAGGCCGAGGTGAAGCGGGCGATGCTCGACGTCTCCAGACGACGCATCCTCGCCGTCACCGCCGCCAAGTTCGGCACCACCTCGTTCCACCGAGCGGCGGGACTCGACGAGTTCGACCAGATCGTGACCGACGACGGGCTCGACCCGGACACCGTCGACGCACTCGCCGCAAGCGGACCCGAGCTGCTGCTGGCCACCACCTGACCATCCCCACCGGCACCGGGTCGATCGTCCCGCGTGCACCCCGAGAGGAACCACCATGACGCTCGTCTCCACCGCCGCGCTCCTCGACGCACAGCGCGCCGTCCTCGCCTTCAACGTCATCCAGCTCGAACACGGCGAGGCCATCCTCCGCGGCGCCGAGCTCGCGGGCCGGGGTGTGATCCTGCAGGTGTCCGAGAACGCGGCGAGGTACCACGGCGGCCTCGCGCCGATCGGGCTCGCGAATCTGGAGCTCGCCCGCGAGGCCGGCACCGCGACCGCCGTGCACCTCGACCACGCCGAGGACGAGACGCTCGTCGACGAGGCGGTCCGACTCGGTTTCACCTCGGTCATGTTCGACGCGGCCACCCTCCCCGACGAGGAGAACCGCGAGCGCACCGCAGTGGTCGCCCGCGCGGCTCAGGCGCAGGGCGTGTGGGTCGAGGCGGAACTCGGGGCGATCGGCGGCAAGGGTGGCGCACACACACCCGGCGTCCGGACCGACCCCGGTGAGGCTGCGGCGTTCGTCGCGGGCACCGGAGTCGACGGCCTCGCGGTCGCGGTCGGCAGCTCGCACGCGATGACGTCGCGGAGCGCGACCCTGGACTTCGGCCTCATCCGCGAACTCGCGTCGGCCGTCCCCGTCCCGCTCGTCCTGCACGGTTCGAGCGGCGTGAGCGACGAGGACCTCGTGCGGGCGGTGGACGCGGGCATGCGCAAGATCAACATCTCGACCCACATCAACGGCGTCTTCACCCGAGCCGTCCGTGAGCACCTCGACGCGACCCCCTCGCTCGTCGATCCGCGGAAGTACCTGGGGCCCGCGCGCGACGCCGTCGCCGCCGAGGTCGCGCGCCTCCTCACCCTCGTCGCCTAGGACTCGTCACCGACCCGACCGTCAGTCGATCGAGTCGTTCACAACCAGTGGACGATGTCCGGGTCCAGGCAGATCCCGCCGAGGCCCTCGGTGGTGGTGACGCCGTCCGCGAACCGGATCACCACGGCCGGTCCCTCCATCCGCACGTACTCGGCCCGGAGCCCGATTCGGAACGGGACGTCGGTCGACGCGGTGACCGCATGGCTCGCGCGTTCGGGGACCGTGATGACCAGGCGGTGGGCTCGTCCCGCCGCATCGACGACCTCGGCCTCGATCCGTCCCGGAGCATCGTCGGACAGCCGTCGCACCGCGGTCGCTGCGACGATCACCTGGGTCATGTCGCGATTCTCGCACCCCGTGGAGGGTGGCGTCGAGGCGGAGCTGCCGGACACAGCGCGACGGCGCCGGAGCTCGATGCTCCGACGCCGTCGCGGTCTGGTGATGCGGAGTGGCTGGCAGGCCTAGCCGCACTTGGACTGGTAGACGGCATCCTTCGCGTCGCCGTCGACGTTGTCCTTGGTGATGATGGTGAAGCCGGTCTGGATCTTGGCCTCGACCTTGTCGCCGTTCAGCGCAGCGATCGCCTGGGCGACACCGTCGGAACCGATGGTGGCCGGCTCCTGAGCGACGAGCGCCTGGACGGTGCCCTCCTTCAGCTGCTTGACCTGGGCGGGACCCGCGTCGAACCCGACGATGGTGACCGAGTCCTCCTTGCCGGCCTGCTTGACACCGGTCGCGGAACCTTCGGCCGCGAACAGGTTCGCTGCGAAGATGCCCACGATGTCGGGGTCCTTCTGGAGCGCCGCGGTCACGATCTCGGCAGCCGTGGACGGCTCGTTGTGGCTGTACTGCACGCCGAGGTCGGTGAACTTGTCATCACCCTTGACCGCTTCCTGGAAGCCCTCGGCACGGGCGTCCGTGGTCGAGATGCCGGGGTCGACCGAGACCACGAGGACCTTGCCGCCCTCAGGGTGCGCTTCCTTGATCGCGTCGAACGCCGCAGCGCCGCCGCCCTTGTTGTCGCTCGAGATCTGCGAGACCGCGAACGACGGGTCGTCGACGGTGGTGTCGACGAGGACGACCTTGATGCCCGCGTCGGCCGCAGCCTTCAGCGGGGCCTCCATGGCCTTCACGTCGGTCGGGGCGACCAGGATCGCGTCCGGCTTCGAGGCGACGACCGAGTCGACGAGCGGCTTCTGCAGCGTCGGGTCGAACTTCTCCGGACCCTGGGTCGTGACCGTCGCGCCGGCATCCTTCGCCGCCGATTCGATACCGCACTGCATCGAGATGTAGAACTCGTCGCCTGCGACGCCCTGGATGAACGCGATCTTGTAGCCGTCGGATCCTGCGCCTGCGCTGCTGCCGCCCGAGCTCGCGCCACCGGAACACCCGGTGAGCATGAGGCCTGCCGACGCGCCGAGCGCGAGGACTCCGAGAACTGACTTCTTCCACTTCATTGTGATTTCCCGTTTCTCTTGAACTGCTGGACTACTGGGATGGTGCGGGGGGTGTTGATCTGTGTAGGGGTTATTTCTTCTTCCTGCTGACGAGGGCTCGCCAGAAGCTGGTGGATCCACCGCGGGCTGCGGAGGAACGGCGGACCTGGTCGACGTAGACGGCCAGGATGAGGACGGCGCCGACCGCGACCTGCTGCCAGAAGGGCTGCACGCCGGTGATGACGAAGCCGTTCTGGAGGACGGCGGGGATGAACAGACCGACGACGGTGCCGAAGATCGTCCCGTAGCCACCGAAGAGCGAGGTGCCACCGATGACGACCGCGGCGATGACGTTCAGGTTCGTCTGCGACTGACCGGCGATCGCGGTGGTGCCGAACTGCGACAGCGACAGGATGCCTGCGAGACCCGCGAGGCCACCCGAGATCGCGTAGATGCGGATGAGGTGACGGTCGACCTTCACGCCGACGCGTCGTGCCGCCTCCTCGCTCGAGCCCACCGCGTAGGTGTACAGGCCGAACTTCGTCTTGTGGAGGACGAGCGCACCGATGATGACGACGACGAGGGCGATGACCGAGATGATCGGGACTGCGCCGAAGATGTTGCCGTACCCGATCGAGTCGGTGAGGACCGACGGCACCTCGCGGATGTCGACGCCGCCGGTGAGGATCTGGGCGAGGCCGAGCGCCATGCCGAGGCTACCGAGGGTGACGATCAGCGGCGGCACCTTCGCTTTGGAGATGAGGATGCCGTTGAACGTACCCCAGAGGATGCCGACGCCGATCGACACGAGGATGCCGACGATCGCGGTCCCCCAGTCGTCGCCGCCCATGGCCCGCATCGTCGTCGCGGACACGACGCCCGAGAAGACGAGGACGGAGCCGATCGAGAGGTCGATGCCGGAGGTGATGATGACGTAGGTCATGCCGACGCCGAGCACCGCGAGGATGGAGGCGTTCTGCACGACGAGCCGCAGGTTGGACAGCTGCGCGAAGGTGTCGGGTGCGATCGCGGAGAAGATCGCGATGACGACGAGGAGGACGATGAAGATCTGGAAGGCCTGAGCCTTGAAGAGCTTCTTGATCGGGGTCTCCCGGTCCTTGGCCGTCTCGATGGCGGTCGTCTCCGGCCCCATCTCGGCCTGCTTCACCGCGCTCATGCGACGTTCCTCGTGCTGGCACCGGTCATGAGACCGACGAGTTCTTCCATGTTCGTGTCCTTCGTGTCGACCGTCGCCGCGCGGTGGCCGAGCCGCAGCACCTGCACGCGGTCGGACACCTCCATGACGTGCGGCATCGAGTGGCTGATGAAGACGACCGCGATGCCCTTGTCGCGCACGCGGCGGATCGTCTCGAGCACGTTCTTCGTCTGACGGACGCCGAGGGCGGCCGTCGGTTCGTCGAGGAAGACGACCTTGTTGGCCCAGTGCACCGCACGGGCGATGGCGATCGCCTGGCGCTGCCCACCGGACATCGCGCCCACCGGGTCGGTGAGCGAACGGACGGTCGCGCCGAGTTCGTCGAAGGCGTGACGCGACTGCTTGCTCATCTCCTTGACGTTCATGAGGCCGAGCAGGCCGCCGAGGCCCGGCCGCATGATCTCGCGGCCGAGGTAGACGTTCTGCACGGGGTCGAGGTGGGGCGCGAGTGCGAGGTCCTGGTAGACCGTCTCGATGCCGAGCGCACTCGACTGCATGGGCGAGGTGAGGGTGATCGGTTCGCCTTCGAACCTGATCACGCCGCTGTCGACCGCGAGGTTGCCGGAGAGTGCCTTGACCAGGGTGGACTTGCCCGCGCCGTTGTCGCCGATGAGGGCGGTGACCTCGCCGGGGTAGACCTCGAAGTCCGCCTCGTCGAGGGCGCGGACGTGCCCGAACTGCCGGGTGAGGCCTCTGGCCTCCAAGACGGGAGTCGTCATGTCGTTCTCGTTCCTTTCCAGCCGGCCCCGGTGGACGGGTCCGGCGTGTGTTGGCTGTCGTACCGCCGTTCGGGGCGGTGGTGTGTGGTGCGCTGCTGCGTGATCTCGGGTCCTGCGTCGAGGGGTGGCGTCATCGGATGTCTCCCGACGCGAGGGTCGCCGGCCAGCCCGCACCGGGTCCGGCGACGAGCACCGTGCCCGAGCCGCTGACGGTCCAGGGCCCGAACCCGGCCGGGACGGCGAAGACCTCTCCGGCTGCGAAATCGACGGCCTCGGTGCCGGCCTCGGGGACCAGTGCGCCTGCGCCGGTGAGCGCGAGCGCGACCGAGAAGCCTGCGTCAACGGGCGCGCTGCCGTCGGTGCCGGGTGCCACGGCGAAGAGCTGGAAGTAGGGGTCGGCGGCCGCAGGCAACAACGAGACCGGCGCATCCGTCCGGGCGTCGAGGTCGTGCAGCACGACGAGGTGTTCGATCTCGGACTGCGGGAGCGCCTTCGTCGACACCGCGCCCATCACGGTCTCGAACCCAAGGCCGAGGTGGGACTCGTCGCGCGTCGAGGTCGTGACCGACCACTCCAGGAGGATGGAGAGGTCGGTCGGTTCCTGCACCTCCGCGAGGAAGATGCCGCCGTCGATCGCGTGGGCCGTGCCGGCCGGCACGAGGATGCCCATGCCGCGCTCGACGACGATCCGGTTCATGTGCGACAGCATCCACTCGCTGTCCTGGGCGTCGCGACGGCGGTCGAGTTCGTCGGGATCGACGTCCTCGCTCCATCCGAGGTGGACCGCCGAACCGGGCTCGGCGTCGAGGATGAACCAGGCCTCCGTCTTGCCGTAGGCGCAGTCGAGGTGGGAGGCGGCGAACGCCCGGTCCGGGTGGACGTGGACGGGGAGTCGCTGACGGGCGTCGAGCAGCTTGACGAGGATGCCGGTGTCGGCGGCGTCGGTGCCGTGGTCTTGTCCAGCCCCGGTCCACTGCTCGGGGTCGGCCGCGACGAGGTCTCGGAGGAGGACGCCATCGACGGTGCGGGCGAGGCCGATGGCGCCGCCGGGCTCCTGGTCGGCGCGGCTCACGGTCGCTCCGAGCCACTCCTCCGGCTGGAACTCGCTCTGCTGCTCGATACCGCGCAGGCCGGCGATGCGGTCGCCGCCGCGGTAGAAGTGCTCGATGAGGTTCGGCGCGAGTCGCGTCGGCTGGGCGAGCCTCGTGGGCTGGGTCGTGCTCATGCTGCTGGTCCTCCGACCATGCTCGTGGTGGACGCGGTGCGTGCGTCCACGGTCTGACGCGGTACCGGGCCTGGGATCTCTCCGGAACCACGCGACACCAGGGAGGTCGGGACGACCCACTCGCGCGGTTCGTCGGCCGGTGATTCGCGCAGTTCGAGGAGTCGCTCGATCGCAGCGGTGCCGATGACGAACGGATCCTGGTTGATGCAGCTGACGGCCGGCCGCAGGACGTCGGCGAGGGTGAAGTCGCCGAACGCGATGTGCGCCGTCTCCTCGCGCCCGATGCGGTGCAGGGAGCTCGTCAGACCGATCGCCGCCTTCGCGTTCGACGCGAAGAACGCGGTGGGCGGGTCCTCGAGCCCGAGCAGGCGCTCCGTCTCGGCGGCGTAGTCGAGCGAGCCGTCGATGGTCCAGGAGACGAGCGACGGATCGAGGTCGATGCCGGCCTCGGCGAGGACGCCGGTGTAGCCCTGGTAGCGCCGACGGATGGTGAGGAAGCGTTCGTCCCGGTCGTAGAAGGCGATGCGGGTGTGACCGAGCTCGACGAACTGGCGGATCGCCAGCTGGGTGGCGGCGTAGTCGTCGACCACGACGCTGTCGAAGGCGGCGAGCGGACGGTCGACGGCCACGACGGGCGTCACGTTCCGGAACGCCTCGAGGTAGGGCAGCTCCGCGGCGACCGGGGCGATGATGACGCCGGCGACCTGGTGGCCGGCGATGAACCCGGTGAGCTGGTCGCGCTCGCGCCCCTCGTCGAGCCCGGTGCTCGCGACGAGGACGCTCAGGCCCTCCTTGAGCGCGCGGGCCTCGATGGCGCTCACGAGCGAGGCGAAGAACGGGTCGGCGAGCGAGTCGATGAGGACGCCGATCGCGCCGCCGGTGCCGGACTTCAGCGAGCGGGCGGCCGTGTTGGGCACGTACCCGAGGCGATCGATCGCCTCGAGCACGCGGCTTCGGGTCTCGGGGTGCACGGACGGTTCGCCGTTCACCACCCGCGAGACGGTCTTGATGCTGACGCCGGACTGCGCAGCCACATCCTTGATCCCGGGCGGCCGCATCAGCGGGTCCCCCTGACGGGAAGCGGAACGGGCCGGACGTCGCAGCCGGCCTGGAGCGACGGGACGTGCACACGTGTCCGGATCGGACTGGTCGCGGTGATCGCGGGGTTGCAGGTGCCCATGGGCTCCACCTCCTGACAGCGTTGTCATCGGTCGGGGTGGTGCAGCTGCAGAACCCCGTCGTTCCTTCGTGCGCCTATACTGACCGCAGACCGACAACGTTGTCAAGCAACGTTGTCTGAAAGAGATCAAATTCATTTGGAACTTGCATCGAAGAGGCGTTCAGCCCCCTCGGATGCGGGTCGCCATCCCGGAGTCATCGAGGAGTCAGCGTGATCGTCGTCGTCGCAGGAGCAGCCGGAAGCGGCAAGACCACCCTCGGACGCGAGCTCGCCCGGGCCCTCCGGCTCCCGCTCCTCGACCTCGACACCATCACCAATCCGTTGCTCGACGGTCTCGGTGCGGTGACCGATCCCGACGGTGCCGAGCCGCTCCACTGGAACGACGCGAAGCTGCGCCCGACCATGCGTCCGGCACGGTACGCGGCCCTCCGAGCGGTCCTCGCCGACCAGCGCGACAGCGGTGTCGGCGCGGTGCTCGTCGCGCCCTTCACCGCGGAGCTCCGCGGCGGCGCCGAATGGGACGCGCTCGTCGAGGCGGCAGGGGTCGCCCCGAAGGTCGTCTGGCTGCACGCCGATGCCACCACGCTCGCAGCCCGCCGGGCCGAACGTGGTGCCGAGCGGGACACGCACATCGTGGACCCGTCCTCCGACACCCCACCCGCCATCGAGCACCTGTCGATCGAAGCGGCGTTGTCCACCTCGCAGCAGCTCGCCGCCGTCCAACGCGCGCTCGGCCTCGGACGGACTATCGAGGCCTCAGCACCGATCTTCGACCAGGTCTTCGCCGCCGGACTCTTCGACCTCGACGGGACCCTCATCGACTCGACGCCGGCCGTGAACCGGTCATGGGCGCAGCTCGCCCGCGAATACGGTCTCGAGGGCGACCTGCTCGCCGCGGGACACGGCCAGCCCGCCGCCCAGGTGCTCGCCGCGATCTTCCCGCCCGAGCAGGTCGCCGAAGCACTCGCACGGATCATCGAGATCGAGGCCGACGAGGTCGCCGACGTCATCGCGCTCCCGGGGGCGGCGGAGGCACTGGCGGCGCTCGGCGACGACGCGAAGGCGATCGTCACGAGCGGCACGAGGCTCATCGCCGGCAACCGGATCGCGGCCGCCGGGCTCGTGCGGCCGGAGGTCGTCGTGACCTTCGACGACGTCACGAAGGGCAAGCCGGACCCCGAACCGTTCCTGCTCGGCCGCACCCGGCTGGGCATGGAGTCGCAGCCGTGCGTCGTGTTCGAGGACGCACCGGCCGGGCTCGCCGCAGCGCGTGCCGCCGGCTGCTGGACGGTCGGCATCGCGGGGACGCACGAGGCGCACGAACTCGATGCGGACCTCGTGATCGACGGCCTCTTCCAACTGCGGCTCGAGCCGGTCACCGAGGGCGGGTTCCGGCTCGTCCCGGTGTCGCTCGGCTGAGCAGCGCCCCGCTCCCTGAGCGCGTCGGAACAGTCTGAGGCTGTCGATGCTCTTCGGCAACCGCGGAGTCTCGTTCCCTGAGCCCGTCGAAGGGCCCACGGGCAACCTTCCCCACCGCACCTCGACAACCGCGGGCACCCGTTCCCTGAGCCTGTCGAAGGGCCCACGAGCAAGCATCAACTGTCGGATAAATGCCCAGATCAGAGGCCCATTCTGCGCGCGTTCGAATGTCAGTGGTCCGTGTTTGGATGGACCCATGACCAGCACCGCACCGAACCCCCTCGCCGCCGCCGCGGCCGGGTTCGATGCCGTGTGGAACGGTGCGCTCGACGCGATCCGTGCCGGCTCGAATGTCGCGGAGCAGCTCGAGAACATGAACGGCGAGGCCCTGTTCCGGGTCCTCGACGAACTCGGTGCCGTGCAGCATGCCGTCGAGGTGCTCGCCGCCCGGGTCACCGGGGCGATCGCGCTCCGCCCGTCGCCCACCGGCCGCGATGGGTCGCTCGTCCGCGCCGCCGGTTACGCCAACCCGGGCGTGATGGTGTCGGAGCGGTGGCGGGTCTCCCGCGCCCGCGGTTCGGCCATCGCCGAGGTCGGCGCCGCGATCACGCAACCACGCGGGCTCCTCGGCGAGCTGGAGGAGTGCCCCTTCCCGGACATCGCCGCCGCCCTCGAGGCGACACCAGCCGCCGACGATTCCTCCGTCTCTGCCGAAACGGACGGTGCCGGGCCCGCTCAGGCCGAGGCTGCTGGCACGGTGCCCGCCCCGCTCAGCGTCGACGGGGCGGCGGTCATCGTCCGCGAACTGCGTAACGCGGGCCGCATCTGCGCCACCGTCGAACTCCAGGCGGCGTCGGTCATCGCGGTCGAGCACGCCGCGAACGCGCCCTTGCAGGATGTCGTCCGGATCGCGAAGCTCATCCGCACCCGCCTCGACCAGGACGGCCGGGAACCCCGCGACGAACTCCTCCGACGAGCCGAACGCGCGACCCTCCGAGAACTCCCCTCCGGCATGACGCTCCTCCGCGCCGAACTGGCCCCCGAAAGCGCCGCGTTCGTCCGCGCCGGCCTCGACGCCCTCATCGGCGCCGGACTGCGCCGACCGTCCTTCGTGGATGCCGACACCGCCGGCGATCAGCCCGACGGCTCCGGCACACCCATGCCAGACGGCCCATCGCTGATCCCCACCGACCGACGCCGCGCGATCGCGCTCACCGAGATCTTCCGCCACACCGCCGGCTGCAGTGGCGCCGCCACCGAGCTCGCACCCGTGTCCGTCGTCATCCGCGTCGACCACGACACCCTTGAAACCGGCCTCGGCGCAGCCACCATCGACGGCATCGAGGAACCCATCGGCGCAGGAGCCCTCCGCAGGCTCGCCGCGGACGCGAACCTCATCCCCATGGTCCTCGGCGGACCCTCCCAGGTCCTCGACCTCGGCGCCGGCGCCCGCCTGTTCACCCGCGGACAGAAAGTCGCCCTCGCCGAACGCGACGGCGGCTGCGCCTGGACCGGCTGCACCCACCCACCATCCTTCACCGAAACCCACCACATCACCTGGTGGTCCCACGGCGGCCCCACCAACCTCGACAACGGCATCCTCCTCTGCCCCTTCCACCACCACCGCATCCACGACGACCACTGGACCATCACCATCCAAAACGGCATCCCCTGGTTCATCCCACCCAGCCACATCGACCGCCACCAAACCCCCATCCGAGGCGGACGCATCCACCTCGCCGCCTCAACCAAGGCACCCGCCTGCCCTTCGACAAGCTCAGGGACCGACACGCGAACCACCCTTCGACAAGCCCGGTGAACGACACGCGAACCACCCTCCGACAAGCTCAGCGAACGACGACGCCGTCCTCGACAACCCGGCCACCCCGGTCCCTGAGCCTGTCGAAGGGCACACGACGCGCGCCCCGTCCTCCGCAGACTCACCCCGCGGCGACGACCTCTTCCACCGCCACCCGCGCACCGACGTCCGCCAGCCGCGCGCGCGCCGCGATGAACGCCTCGCGCAGTCGCGCGTCCGATCCGAGGTCGCCGAACACGACCTCCAGGTCCAGGAACGCCCCAGGGCGCTCCGCCTCCTGCGCGACGGCCGCCTGCAACTCGGCCAACCGCCGATCGACCGGGGCAAGCTCCCGCCCGTCGTCACCGACACCCTCGATGAACCGACTCCACGCTGCGAGGACGAGCGCCGAACGCGCGATCCCGCCGCCGGTCCGCAACTGCTCACGGACCACCGGGAGCAGGAACTTCGGGATGCGCTCCGACCCGTCGACGATCTGCCGCGCCAACGTGTCCTTGACCGCCTCACTGCCGAACCGGCGCATCAGCTCCGCACAGTACGCGTCGATGTCGATGCCCGGGACCGGCGCGAGCGTCGGCCGCGCCTCCTCGTGCATGTACCCGAGGAGGAACCGCGAGAACAGCTCGTCGCGGCAGACGTCGTGCACGTACGTCTCCCCCGCCAGCAACCCGAGGTAGCTCATCGCCTGGTGGGAGGCGTTCAACAACCGGAGCTTCATCAGCTCATACGGCTCGACGTCCTCCACGAGCTGCACGCCCACCTGCTCGTATGGCGGACGACCGTCGGAGAAGTCGTCCTCGAGCACCCACTGCTCGAACGATTCCGAGAGCACCGGCCAGCGGTCGTCGATCCCGAACCGCTCGGACACGAACGCACGCTGCTCGTCCGTCGTCGCCGGCGTGATGCGGTCCACCATCGAGTTCGGGAACCGCACCTCGACACCGATCCAGGCGGCGAGCGCCGGGTCGATGCGCTCGGCGAAGGCGAGGACCGCCGTCCGGGCGACGTGCCCGTTGCCCTGGATATTGTCGCAGGACATGACCGTGAACGGGACCGCACCGGCGTCGCGTCGGGCACGGAGGGCCGCCGTGATGAACCCGAGCGGGCTCTGCGGCAGCGCCCCCGCCGGCAGCCCGTCGAGATCCGCGAGCGTCGCACCGTCGCTCGGCTCGAAAGCCCCGGTCGCATCGTTCACCCCGTAGCCGCCCTCGGTGATCGTGAGCGACACGATCCGCGTCGACGGATCGCTCACGCGGGCGAGGACCGCTTCCGGGTCGTCGGGAGCGAACAGGTACTCGACGATCGACCCGACGACGCGTGCCTCGACCTCGCCGTCCGGACTCGTCGTCACGAGCGTGTAGAGCCGGTCCTGAGCGCCGAGCGCGTCCCGCATGGCGGCGTCACCGGCCAGTGTGCCGACGCCGACGAGCCCCCAGGACGCGTGTTCGTCGCCGGGGAGCCCGAGCACGCGGTCGACGAACATCGCCCCGTGCGCACGATGGAAGGCGCCGACCCCGAAGTGGACGATGCCGGGTCGGATGGCCGAGCGGTCATAGGCGGGGACGGCCACCCGCTCGTCGAGAGCGGTGAGGGTGGCGTCGGAGAGCTGGGTCATGTGGTGCCTTCTCGTCGGTGAGCGGGTTCCGGGTGGTGCAGGTCGAGCGTGCTGGGGCTGCAGGGTGGGTCAGACGCCGTGGGTGGATTCGGTCTCCACCGGCGTCGATGCGTCGAGCGTGACGATCCGGGTGGCACGTTGCTTGGTCGCGTCGACCAGGCGGGCGTTCGGCTCGTCGACGCCGAGCACCCAGGCTTCAGCCTCGTCGCGCGGGTGTCCGTGACCGAGGCGTCGGGCGATGAGTCGGTCGCGGCGGACCTCGTCGTCCACGTCGACGTACCAGGACTCGTCGAGATGCGCGGCGACACCCTGCCAGCCGTGGTCGTCGAACAGGAGGTAGTTGCCCTCCGTGATCACGAGCGGCACCTCGGGTCGGACGAGGACGGCACTGCCGATCGACGCCTCGAGCGAGCGGTCGAACCGGGGTGCGTAGATGGGTGTGCCCGGTGAATCGGCGGTGCGTCCGGCACGGGCGAGGCGGGACAGCAGTGCGACGTAACCGTCGACGTCGAAGGTGTCGGGCGCGCCCTTGCGGTCGCGTCGCCCGAGGCGGACGAGCTCGGCGTTGTCGAGGTGGAAGCCGTCCATCCCGACGATCACGGCCTGGTCGCCGAGCGCCGCAGCGATCGCGTCGCTCACGGTGGACTTGCCCGCACCGGGTGCCCCGACGATCCCGAGGATCCGGCGGGACCCGGTGGCGGCGAGCGAGCGGGCGTGATCGATGAGGCCGTCGAGGTCGACGAAGCCATCGAGGCCGGTCCCGGCGGTGGTCGTCGTGCCGCTCATCGTGATGCCTGACCTCTCCTGGGAGCCGACCGGTCGCGGTCGCGCCGTCGCCCGACTCACGGTAAGTCCAGGGGATGCGTGTGTCAACACCAGATGTCACCGGTGTCATCATCTGCGACAGAAATCCATGTCACGGGTGACATGGCCGTCATTCCGTGGTTATGATGCTCCCGACCCGGTGCACCGACGCACGGGCCTCATCACGTCGATCGGACCACCTCATGACTGACTTCAACGGCCGCACCATCCTCGTCACGGGAGCGAGCGGCGGCATCGGCGGCGCCACCGTCCGCCACCTCGTCGCAGCGGGCGCGCAGGTGATCGCCTCCGGTCGCAACGTCGAGCACCTCGACGCCATCGCCGCTGAGACGGGCGCCGAACCGCTGCCCTTCGACCTCACCTCGGAGGACAGCATCCGCGACGCGATCGAGGGACGCGACATCTGGGGCGTCGTCAACTCCGGCGGTTGGGGCGGCGAGATCGCCTCCCCTCAGGAGACCGACATCGACGTGTTCGACAAGGTCATCAGCATCAACGCACGCGGGTCACTGCTCGTCACCAAGTACGCGTCCCGCGAGATGATCCGCCAGGAACGCGGCGGCGCGATCGTGAACGTCTCCAGCCAGGCGAGCCTCGTCGCGCTTTCCGGCCACATCTCCTACGGCTCGTCGAAGGCCGCGCTCGACAACATCACGCGGGTCTCCGCCCTGGAACTCGGGAAGTACGGCATCCGGGTGAACGCCGTCAACCCGACGGTCGTGATGACGCCGATGTCCGCCTGGTACTGGGGTCGGCCCGACATCGAAGGCCCCTTCCTCGAGGCGATGCCGCTCGGCAAGTGGGCCACCGAGGACGACATCGCCGGCCCGATCACCTTCCTGCTGAGCGACGCCGCCGGCATGATCTCGGGCGTCTCGCTGCCGATCGACGGCGGCTACACCGCGCGCTGACCCGAACCGGCAGGACCGAACGGGGGGACCCGAGCATGGCCACGATGCGCCAGATCGCCGCAGCCGCCGGCGTGAGCGCGAAGACGGTCTCGCGGGTCTTCAACGACGACCCGCACGTCCTCCCGGCGACCCGAGAACGGGTCGAGTCGATCATGCGGGAGCTCGACTACGTGCCGAACTCCCTGGCGACGGCGTTCCGCTCGGGCCGCCCGTCGGTCATCGGGGTCGCCGTCCCCGACATCGTCGACCCGTTCTTCGCCGAGATCGCACGTGCGGTGGAGCGGACGGCGCGCGATCACGACATGTCGACGCTCGTCACGAGCCTCGGCGACGACCCGGACCGCGAGCGCGCGGTCCTCGAGCCGATGCTCCGGCGTCAGCTGGCCGGAGTGGTGCTCGCGCCGATCAGCGACGACCAGAGCTCACTGGCAGCGTGGGCGTCGCGGACGCCGTTCGTGTTCGTCGACCGCGCGCCAGGCGGGCTCGCTGCCGACGCGTTCACGCAGGACGACTTCGGTGGAGCGTTCGCGGCGACGACCCACCTCGTCGAGCACGGCCACCGCCGGATCGCCTTCGTCGGCGACCAGCTGGCCCTGCCGACGACCGCCGAGCGGCTGCGCGGGTATCGGGCCGCACTCACCGAAGCCGGGCTGCCCGCCGACGAGGAGCTCGTCGCCCTCGGCGCGGCGACCCGCGAAGGGGCGGCGCGCGCGCTGGCGGCCATCGACTCGCGGGCGACGGCCCTGTTCTCGTCGAACGCCGTCTGCACGATGGCGTTGCTGCCCGCACTCGCCGAGCAACCGCTCCCACTCGTCGCGTTCGGCGACTTCCCCCTGGCCGAGCTCCTGCGACCGTCGGTGTCCGTGATCACGCAGGACCCGGAGGCCCTCGGCCGACTCGCTGCGGAACGGATCATCGATCGCCTCGACCGCCCCGACGCGCGGTACCGCCGGAGCACGGTCCTCCCGGTGCACCTCGTCGAGCGCGACTCATGCCGCGCCGCGTCCGCGACGCGCTGAGCCCTCCCCGCTGGACGATCCGGGTCCCCCAGCCCGCCCACGTGCCCGCGAGCGCTTCCCACCCCTCGACGGGCTCGGGAGCGGCAGACTATCGCCCACGCAGTGCCGCCGCCTCGCTGAGCCATCGGCTGTAGAGGTCCCAGGGGTCGACGTCGCGGGCGACCGAGGCGATGTGGGCGAGCAGTCGGGGCGACCTGGTGAACCATTCGGAGCGTTCGAGGCGCTCGCGGGCGAACTGTTCGTGACGCGCACGCTCGACGTGCCGGTCGCCGCGTTCGAGGGCGAGTAGTTCGTCGTGCCAGATCGCGGCGAACCGCTGGCGTGGGTTCGTCGTGGTGCCGATCTTCACGCGGTCGCCGTGGCGCAGGTAGTAGACGACGTCGATCCGCGGCCGGGCGAGGTCGTCGTCGGGCACGTCCCCGTGCCGCCACTCGCACGCGGCGCACAACCAGGCGGACGGGTAGCGGCGGCCGAGCCGCGAGCCGCACATGATGCACGGCGAGGGCAGGGCGTCGACCACGCCCCATCGGCGCTCCGCCCAGTCGGCGGCGAGGGCCAGGTGATCCTCGCAGAGCGCGACGGGCGCGTCGACCGATGCCGCGGCGTCACACCCGGGTTGTACGCATCCTCTGTGGGGCATCTCCCGAGTGTCCCCCACCCCGCCGACACCGGCTTCCGCTCACGGACGGAACGCGGGGCCCACGCGCTCCCGGCTGGGAGACGGTCGGGTGGCCTCCCAGCCGATGCGCACGTCACAGCGCGATCGCGCGACCCTCCTCGTGGGAGCGGATCGCCGCACGATAGATGTCGTGGGTGAGCGCCGCCTCCTCGGGGCGCGCCGCCCCGAACCGATCGCCGAGGGAGCCGTGCCGCTCGGCGAGGAACACGGCCCACATCTGGAGGATCGTGTCGGAGAACCCGGACTCGAAGTTCGGGCCGGTCACCGTCGGCCACACCGACTGGCTGCCCGCGTCGAGCTGCTGCCACACCTGCTCCCGACCGCCACCCGGGATGTCCCGCACCGCGAACACCTCGACGAGCTTCGGGTTCTTCGTGCTGAACCGGACCCCGCCGTCGAGACCGATCGCCTCGAACTCCCACGTGTTCTTCTGCCCGGGATCGATGCGCTTCGTCTCGGTCGTCAGTGGGAAACGGACGCCGTCGTGGGTCGCCCAGCTGTGCAGCACCGCGTTGTCCCAGGTGTCGCACGGCACGAGCGAACCGTCGGGGCCCGGACGCTCGGTGACGATGTTCTGCAGCACCCCGTACACGCTCTCGGGTGCCCAGCCGAGCCGCAGCGGCACGTGCCAGGTGTGCATCCCGAGGTCGTTCATCACGCCGGCCTCACCGCAGAACTGCGTCTGGCGCTTCCAGTTGATCTGCTTGCCCCGATCGATGTCGCTCGAGTGCAGGAAACTGTTGCGCGCCTCGACGATCGTGCCGAGCGCCCCGGACCGCACATAGTCGATCGCCAGCTGCGCTCCCGGGAAGAACGGCATCTCACTCGAACACCGGACGAAACTCTCCGGGTGCTCGGCCATCGCCGCGAGGACGGACTGCGCGGCCGCCGCGTCGATCCCGAAGGGCTTCTCCGCCAGCAGGCCCTTCCCGGCGCGGATGACGTCCGTGTAGATCTGCTCGTGCAGGTCGTGACGCACGGCCACGTAGACGACGTCGACTGACGGGTCGGCGAGCAGCTCGTGGTAGTCCGTGGTCTTCGTGACGACCGTGTCGATCTCGTCGAACCAGTCGAGCGCCGCCGGGTTGATGTCGCAGACGGCCGTCAGTCGCGGTCGCACCGGGTGGTCGATGAGCGCCGGCCAGCGCTGGATGGCGGCTGCGATCTCGCGCCCCATGAGTCCGCCGCCGATGATCGCGACGTCGACGCGCTCCGCCGTCGCCCGGTCGGCCGTCACCTGGTCGGCGCTCATGCGCGAGCCGCCTCGAGGATCGCGAGGCCGGCATCGGCGTCGGCGCCGTCGTGCAGCACCGCCATGAGTGCCGCGGTGATGGCCGCCGGGTGCTCGTGCTGGATGATGTTGCGGCCGTAGACGATGCCGCTGACCCCGGCGTCGAGGACGGCGACCGTGCGCTCCAGCAGGGTCCGATCGTCGACGCGACCGCCGCCACGGACGAGGACGGGGACGTCTCCGGCGACCTGCACGACGCGCGCGTACTCGGTGATGTCGCTACTCGGATCGGCCTTGATGAGGTCGGCGCCGAGTTCGACCGCCTGGCGCACGAGGGTGACGATCTTCTCGATGTCGCCGTCGACCTGGTACCCGCCGGCCGTCGTGTTGTCCTGCATGACGAGGGGTTCGATCATGAGCGGCATCCCGTACCGGGTCGCCTCGCGGCGCAGGGCCATGATCGAGCGGATGTTCGCCTCACGGACCTCGGGGTGCTCCGGGATCTGCATGAGGTTGACGCACACGGCGACGGCGTCCAGCCGGACGGCCTCCTCGATCGCGTGCGGCACGTGGTGGCTGTAGAGGATCGAGTCGAGGGGGTTGCCGTAGACGTTCGCGACGTCCGTCCGGAGGACGAGCGCCGGCTTGTCCTTACCGGGGACCTGCTGCAGGAGACGGGCCTGCCCGAGGGTCAGCTGGACGGCGTCCGGGCCCGCGGCGACGAGCGTGCGGACGACCTCGCCCATGTCCTCGATGCCGGTGATGAACGAACGCTCGCCGAAGAACCCGTGGTCGACGGCGACGTCGAGCGCGCGACCGGATCGGGCGTTGAAGAGACGATTGAGGCGGTACAGCGACATTGCGGCGGCTCCTGATCGTGACGGGGAGGGTTTCCGAATCGTCCCTCGGTGTGTCACAGTAGTGGCCTGAGACAACGTTGTCTAGCTTGCGTCGGGTCAGCCCGGGGCGAAGAACGGAGGGTCCATGGGCGAGATCGTCGTCGCCGGTCACATCTGCGTCGACCTGTCGCCGGGGCTGAGCGCGAGCGCACGCATCGATCCGGGCGCCCTCATCGACACCGGCCCGCTCCGCATCTCCCTCGGTGGCTGCGTCGCGAACACCGGTCTCGCCCTCGCCGATCTCGGGAGTACGGTCCGCCTGCACGCGACCGTCGGCGACGACGAGCTCGGCGCGATCGTCGCCTCACGCATTGCGGCGCACGACCGGCTCCACCCGGCGCTCGAGGTCACCGACCGGGCCGCGACCTCCTACAGCGTCGTCGTCGAGCCCGCCGGCCTCGACCGGACCTTCTGGCACCACACGGGCGCGAACGAGGTGTTCACCGGCGAGCACCTGGCCGTCGGCGACGCGGACCTGGTCCACCTCGGCTATCCCCCGCTGCTCCCCGGGGTCGTCGCCGACGACGCGGCGCCCCTCGCGACGCTGCTCGAACGGATCCACCGACACGGCGCCACCACGTCCATGGACCTCGCCGTCGTCGACCCCACGAGCGCCGTCGGCCATCTGGACTGGGAGGCGATCCTCCGGCGCACCCTGCCGCTGACCGACGTCGTGAGTCCGAGCGTCGACGACCTGCGTTCGGCGCTCGGCACGCTCCGCCTCCCGGCCGGGACCAGCGCATCACCGCTGGCCCTAGCGGCGGCGTTCGCGGACCTCCTGCTCGCCTGGGGCGCCGGCGTCGTGGCGATCTCGGCCGGCGAGGACGGTCTGCTCCTCCGGGCCGCCGGCGTCGACCGCCTGCGACTGAGCGGACGGATGCTCGCACCGCTCGCCGAGGCCTGGGCCGACGTCGACCTCGTCGCGCCGCCCGTCGCCGCACCCGCGTTCGTGTCGACCAACGGCGCCGGGGACGCGTCGACCGCCGGCCTGCTGTTCGCGATGTCACGCGGTGCAGCACCGGCGGAAGCGGCCGAGCTCGCGGGCGCGAGTGCCGCTGCGACGATCGCGGGACGCCGGCCGACGGCGGCTGAGATCACCCGACTGCGCCCCGGACTCAACGGCCTCTTCGCTGCCGCGGGCGCGGGCGAGCCGGTCGTGTGACCCCCCATACGCCAGGATGGTGAGCATGCGCAGCTCCCGACCCCCGACCATGAACGACGTCGCCGCGGCGGCCGGGGTCGGGCTGAAGACGGTGTCACGGTATGTGAACGGCGCGACGAACATCAACCAGGAGCTGTCGGAACGGATCGGCGCGGCGATCGAGGCCCTCGGCTACCGGCACAACCTGGCGGCCGCGAGCATCCGGCCCGGACGGTCGAGCAAGGTCATCGGGCTCATCATCAGCGACCTGGCGAACCCCTACTACTCGGTGCTGGCACGCTCGGTGGAGCGCGTGTGCACGGAACACGGCTACCTGCTGATGTCGGCGAGCTCCGAGGAGGACGCCGACCGGCACCGCCTCCTCGTCGACCGGCTCGTCGCGCAGCGCGTGGACGGCCTCGTCGTCGTGCCGCCACGCCAAGCGACGACGGCCTGGGCCACGAGCACGATCGTGCACGTCCCGATGGTGCTCGTCGACCGACCGACCGGGCCACTCGAGTCGGTCGAGGCGCACACGGTGCTCGCCGACAACGCGGGCGGAGCGACCCGGGCGACCGCGGCCATGCTCGCCGCGGGCGCACGACGGGTCGCGTTCCTCGGCGACTCACTCGAGTTGTACACGATGCGCGAGCGACTGGCCGGCTACCACCGGGCGCTCGCCAAGGCCGACCTCGGCGGCGCGGCGGGGACGGGCCCGATCGAGCCGATCGTCTCCGACGGCGCCCACTCCGTCGAGGACGCTGCGGCGGTCGTGACGGGGTTCCTGGCGACGGGCGAGGTGGACGCCGTGTTCGCCGCGAACAACCGGGCCGCGATCGGGGCGGTACAGGCGTTCGCGACGGCCGGGCGACGGCTTCCGCTCGTCGGGTTCGACGACTTCGAGGCGGCACCGCTCGTGTCGCCACCGGTGTCCGTGGTGGCGCAGGACGTGGCGCTCATGGGCCGCGTGGCGGCGGAGACCCTCCTGGCACTGATCGCCGGCGAGGCGGGCCCGCCCGTGACCCACACACTGGACGTGCGTCTGGAGCTGCGCGGGTCCGAGCGCTGACGCACTTCGACAGGCTCAGAGACCGGAAGGGGTGCTCAGGGACCGGAAGGGTACGTGAGGCCGTGGCCGAAGCGGAAGAGCGGGTCCTCGGTGTCGTAGGGGACGTCGGACCGACTCGCCTCGACGGCCGCCATCGAGCGCGGCAGGTCGAACGGCAGCCGGCCCTCCGGCAGCGCCTGACCGAAGACGACGTCGAGGAACGCCGCGTCACTGCCGCCGAAGCTCGCGACGAGCGCCGCGACCGCGTCCACCACCCCGGTGAGGATCGCCGGTCGGTCGAGGTGCATGTCGAGCACGGTCGGCACCGCGAGCGCGAGCGCCCGCAACCGCTCGACCTCGTCGGCCGGGATGTCGAGCGAGCCGGCGTGGAACATGGCCTCGAAGCCGCCGGGCCGCGGTTCGTACGGCGTCTGCATGCGCACGAGGGCGACGTCCGCCGAAGCCGGATCCGCGACGACCTCGCCGTACGCGGCGGCGACCTCGGGATCGACGCCCTCCACATACAACCGCGGACGCGGCGAGCGCACCGGCAGCGTCTCCTCCACGTTCGTCAGGACGGTGAACGCGTGGCGCTGTGCGGCCTCGCCGGCGGCGACGAAGTCCGCGCGCCCGACGATGCCGCTCGCGGCGCCCGCGTCGACGTACGGCTGCTCGAAGAGCCCGAGCACGAACTTCTCGCGCAGCAGTCGACGCACCGAGGCGTCGATGCGATCCTCGGTGATGCGCCCCTGTTCGACGAGTTCGACGACGAGCTCGGGTCGGGCCTCGCCACCGAACTGGTCGCAACCGGCCTGCAGGATGCGCTCGACCCGGGACAGCTCGTCCAGGTGCTCCAGGCCCCAGGCCCGCGCGGGCATGTCCTGCCCCATGATCGACGTGTCGGTGACGAGTCCCCAGTCGGTGCAGACGATGCCTGCGAACCCGAGCTCCTCGCAGAGGAGCCCGGTGATGATCCCGTGGTTGAAGGCGAACGCGACCTCCTCGTGCTCGGTCCCGACGGGCATCCCGTAATACGGCATCATCTGCGCGGCACCGGCGGCGATCGCGGCGCGGAACGGGATGAGGTGGTAGTCGAAGTTGTCGCCGGGGTACACCTGTTCGCGCCCGTAGGCGAAGTGCGGGTCCTCCCCGTCGAGCTGTGGCCCACCGCCGGGGAAGTGCTTCGTCATCGTGGAGACCGACTGCGGCCCGAGTTCGGCGCCCTGGAAGCCTCGGATGTAGCCCGCGACGAGTTCGGCACTGAGCTCGGCGTCCTCACCGAAGGTGCCGCCGATGCGCGACCAGCGCGGTTCGGTCGCGAGGTCGACCTGCGGGTGGAGCGCCAGCCGGATCCCGACGGCGAGATACTCCTGCCTCACGGTGTCGGCGAACGCCTCGACGAGGTCGGCCGATCCGATCGCCGCGAGGCCGAGCGTCTCGGGCCACTGCGAGAACGCGCCGGCACGGGCCGCCGTCCCCACGTTGTCGGTGAAGTGGTTGCGCGGGTCGGTCGACAGCGTGACGGGGATGCCGAGTCGCGTGCGCGAGGCGCGCTCCTGCAGGGCGTTGGTCCACTCGGCGAGGGCCGTCGTGTCGGGCGCGGTGCCGAGGACGTTGAAGTGGGACATGAGCTGCTCGCCGATCATGTGCTCGCCGCTCGCGAGTCCCATGTGCGGGTTCGCCTCGTCGATGGGGCCCGGGGCGATCATCGTCTGGAAGAGCATGCCGGCCTTCTCGGCGACGGTCATCCGTCCGAGGAGGTCCTCCACCCGGTCCTCCACCGGCAGGCTCGCGTCGCGGTAGGGCAGCGCCGGTTCATGCTCGCTCATGGGTGGTCCGTTTCTCGTCGGTGAGTGGGGCGGCGTCGGGATCACCCGGGCTCAGGCGAGCCGGAAGCGAAAACCGAACTCCATTCGGGAACGGAGTGTGACTCCAGTATGCCCGCTGACGAGGATCACGCAAGACTCAGCCGGCGTGGTTCCCCACGGCGCGCAGCCCGTCGGCCAGCCAGTCCAGCGACGGGGAGACGCCGGGTGCGACCGGATGGCGATTGAGGTGGCCATGGAGGACGCCCGGCTCGAGCCGACTACGGACGGGTGCACCGGCCGCCTCCGACGCCGCGACGAGCAGCTCCCCCGACGGCCGGAGGTCGTCGAACTCCGAGAGCAGGACCGACAGCGGCGGGCGGTCCGGGGTCACGGGGACGATTCCCGGCAGGGCGAGCTCGGGCACGTCGTCGAGTCGACCGACGTAGTTCTCGACCATCCAGTCGATCGACTCGGTCGGGAACCGCATGAAGTCCGGGAGGACCGCCATCTCGGCCAGGACGTCCGACGGCAAGGCGGGCACGACCGCGTGCAGGAACGGGTAGGCCAGCAGCACGGCGTCCGCACGACGATCGCTGCGGAGTGAGGCGGCGAGCGCGAGGGCCGCTCCGGCGCTGGCCCCACCGATGGCCGTCCGCGCACCGGGAACGGTCGACCGCTCATCGTCGAGCTGCTCCCAGACCGCGAGCACGTCGTCGAGCGGCACCGGGTATCGCGTCGTGCCGTCCGCCAGGCGGTAGTCGACGGAGACGACCTCGGCAGCCGATCGCGCCGCCAGTTCGGCGCTCACGACGTGCGCCTCCGGCCAGTCGAGCGTCCCCGACGCGAAGCCGCCGCCGTGCACCCAGAGGAGCGCGACGCCACTGGGATCGGCCGGGACGTAGCGTCGGATCGGGACCGCACCGTGCGGACCGTCGATGACCTCGTCGGTGATCACCACATCACTCGGCGGGCTCCACGGCCCGTCGTCGCCGTACGCGATGAGTCGTTCTTGGAACGCCTCGTCGAGCGCTCCGCCGGCGGCGGCGCGATCGGCGTTGGAGAACCCGTCGAAGAGGCTCAGGCGGTCGCGGTAGTACGGATCGAGTGACATGCGCCGAGCCTACCCAGCCGACTCGGTCGACTCGGTCGGCTCAGACCGCGACGCCGCCGACGCGCTGGAGGTAGACGTCGATGGCGTCCCGGCTCTCCTGGATGCAGCCGAGCTTCGCATCCAGTCGCTCGCGATGCTCGAGCAACCGCTCCAGCACCTCCGCCGAGGGCGTCACCTGGTAGATCGTGTCGTCGTCCTCGAAGCAGGGCAGGACCTGGAGGATGAGCGCGGTCGGCATGCCGACGGCGATCAGCTCGCGGATGCGCTGCACCTTCGCGACGAGGTGGTCCCCGTACTCGCGGTACCCGTTCGGGCAGCGGGTCGGGCGCAGCAACCCCTGTTCCTCGTAGTACCGGAGCAGCCGCGGCGTGCTCCCGGTGGCCGCCGCCAGTTCGCCGATGCGCATGCAAGACCCCTTCGACCGAGTTGTGTCCTCATGCAGCAGCGGCCGGCGCAGGACGGATATTCCCGGAGCATCCTCGTCGGCTTGACCCTGCCACCAGTGGCAGGCCGGGAGACTCACCGACATGACCACCGACAGCGTGCGCACGGCACGATCCACGACCCCTCCAACCACCCGAACCCGCTCTCCCCTCACGACCGCGCTGCTCCTCGCCGCCGTCGGATTCGTGACGCTCCTCACCGAGGTGCTCCCGGCCGGGGTCCTCCCCGCGATGGCCGCCGACCTGGGCGTGTCGGAGTCGATCGCGGGCCAGAGCGTCGCCGTCTTCGCACTCGGCTGTATCGTCGCCGCGATCCCGATCAGCCGTGCGCTCGCGAGACTCGACCGCCGGACGGTCGTGCTGCTCGCCCTGATCGTCTCGGCGCTCGCGAACGCCGGCACGGCCGTCGCGCCCGACCTGCTCACGCATCTCGCGACCCGGTTCGTCGCGGGGCTCGTGGCCGGCGTCGTCTGGGCGATGCTCCCGGGGTACACGCGCGGGTTCACCACCCCGGAGCGGTTCGGCTCCACACTCGGCATCGTGCTGTCAGGTGCCACGCTCGGCTTCGCGCTCGGCGTCCCGGCCGGCGCGGTCCTCGGTGAGGGGTTCGGTTGGCGCACGGTGTTCGGGATCGTCGCCGCCGCCACCGCGCTCCTCGGCGTCATCGCGGTCGTCGTCGCTCCCCGCGTGGCAGGCAGCGCCCCCGGGCGTTCGACACGCATGGGTGCGGCGCTCCGCATCCCCGCGGTCGTCACGATCCTCGTGGCCCTCGCCGTCTGCATCATCGGCCAGAACATCGCGTACACCTACCTCGCACCGGTCCTGTCCGCCCGCGGCACGCCCGTGCCGCTCGGGGTGCTCCTCGCCACCTTCGGTGTGGCGTCGGTCGTCGGGACCCTCGGCGCCGGACGGCTGGCGAACCTGCGCCTCGGGACGACCATCCTCACGGCCGCCCTCCTCGGGACCGTCGGCCTCGCCGTCGTGGCCTGGGATCCCCCGGTCGTCGTCCTCCTCATCGCAGCGGCAGGCTGGGGGCTCGCCTTCGGCGCCTACTCCGTGCTCTTCCAGGTGGCGATCGCGCGGGTCGCCGGGAACGCCGCGGACGCGGCCCAGTCGGCGCTCGTCACGGTGTGGAACTGCTCGATCGCCACCGGCGGGGCGGTCGGCGGGATCATCCTCGGCACCTGGGGTGCGTCCCTGCTCCTCCCGGCTGCGGCCGCGCTGACCATCGTCGCCATCCCCCTCTGCGCCGTGATCGCACGCGCCGTCCGCCGCGGGTGAACGACGGAGGACCCGGCACGCCGCAGCCGGGTCCTCCTAGACTCGATGCGATGCCCGTCCCGTTCCTGCACTCGCCGAACATCCTGTTCGACACGGTCGTGGAGCGCACGGAACGGCTGTCCCCCGGCTTCGTCCGCCTCACCCTCGCCGGTGCCTCGCTCGTCGACTTCGCCCCGTACGAGCGGGACCAGCGGATCAAGATCCTGCTGCCGGGAGACGACGGCGCGTACCCGGACGGACTCCACGACGGCCTGCCGGAGCACGCGTGGCGGCGCGCCTGGCGAGCGCTCCCACCGGCGGACCGCCCGGTGATGCGCAGCTACACCGCCCACCGCGTCAGGCCGGCGCAGCAGGAGGTCGACCTCGACGTGTTCATCCACGAGCCGGCCGGTCCGGCGAGTCGTTGGGCGCTCGGGGCGCGGCCGGGCGACCGGTTGCTCGTCTCGGGGCCGGACGTCCGTCGCGGCGACCCGACGCACGGTGTCCAGTGGGCGCCCGGTACCGCGACGACCGTGCTCATCGCCGCCGACGAGACGGCCTTCCCCGCCATCCACGGGATCCTGCGCTCCCTCGACGAGGACGTCCGCGCGCACGTCCTCCTCGAGCTCGGCGATTCCGCCGACACCGCCCTGCTCGGGCCACTGCTCGAACGTCACACGGTCGAGGTCCATGAACGGGCCGGGCGGCCGGGCGGTGACGCGCTCGTTGCCGGCATCGAGCAGTGGCTCCATCTGCACGGGTCGTCGGCGGCGACACTGGGCACTGACTTCGCCGCCTGGCTGGTGACCGAGAGCACCCGGATCCCCCTCCTGCGCGCTGCGACGACCGACCACGGGATCGATGCCGAGCGCGTGCACGGGCAGGGCTACTGGAACGCTCGCCCCAGAACCACGCCCGAATGAAGGTTATGCTTGCCTTACTCGGTCGCGTCCGTCGCGGCCCGTTCGAAAGGTGATCCGTGCCCCTCCCCCTCGCCCATCGTCGACGTCTCGTCGCCGTCGCCGCCCTCTCCATCGCCGCCCTCGGCCTCTCCGCCTGCAGCAGCTCGAGCGCCTCGACCCCCTCGGACACCGCGACGAGCGCGACCCACGTCATGGAGCACGCCCACGGCGAGACCAGCATCCCCGACGCACCCAAGCGGGTCGTCGTCCTCGAACCCGTGCAGCTCGACACGACCGTCGCGCTCGGCATCACCCCGGTGGGCGCAGCGGTGCTGAACGAGACCGCCGGCGTCCCCGCCTACCTCGGCGAGGAGGCCGCCGACATCCCCACCGTCGGGACCGTGGCGGAGCCGAACGTGCAGCTGATCGCCGCCGCGAAGCCCGACCTCATCATCGGCACCGAGTCACGGCACTCCGCCCTGTACGACCAGTTGTCCGAGATCGCGCCGACCGTGTTCATGGCGACGCAGACCGATCCCTGGCGCGACAACGTGCAGTTCGTCGCCGAGGCACTCGGTGACCCGGACGGCGCGGACGAACTCCTCGACGCCTACGACGCACGCTGCGCGGAGATCGCGAAGGAGCACGACACCGCCGGCAAGACGGCACAGCTGATCCGCCCGCGCGACGGCGTCCTCACGCTCTACGGCCCCACCTCCTTCGCCGGCAGCACCCTCGAATGCGCCGGGTTCACGACGCCCGAACACGCCTGGGAGGACATCTCCCTCGACCTCTCCCCCGAGCGCGTACTCGAGGCGAAGGCCGACCAGGTCTTCGTGACGAGCGTCGACCCCGACGACACCTCGACACTGCCGGCCTCCCTCACCGCGAACTCGGACGCCTTCCCCGAGCTGCACCTCGTCGACCAGTCCTTCTGGATCACCGGCGTCGGCCCCCTCGGCGGCATGGCCGTCCTCGACGACCTCGACCGGCTGCTCTCCGACGGGTCGTGACGAAGCCGACCGCGATCCTGACCGCCCGCGACACCTCGGTGAGCGGGCGGGCGCCGCAGCGACACCGTTTGCTCGTCGGACTGCTCGCGGGCGTCGCGGCGCTCGCGGTCGCCGTCCTCCTGTCGCTGTTCGTCGGCGCGAACCCGATCGCACCGGATGACGTCCGTGCCGCGCTCCTCGGCACGGGCTCGGACGAGGCGGACTTCGTCGTGTGGGATCAGCGGGTGCCGCGCACGGTCGCGGCGCTGGCCGTCGGCGCGGCCCTGGGCGTCGCTGGCGCGCTCATGCAGGCGTTCACCCGGAACCCGCTCGCCGACCCCGGCATCCTCGGGGTCAACGCCGGGGCAGGCTTCGCGGTCGCCGTCGGCCTGGCGTTCCTCGGCGTCCGGGCGCCGGGCGACATCGCCTGGCTCGCGTGCGGCGGGGCGCTCGTCGTCACCCTCGTCGTGTACGCGATCGGTTCGGGCGGGCGCGAGCAGTCCTCCACCGCTCGCCTCACCGTCACGGGTGTCGCCTTCGGCGCCGTGCTCGCCGGGCTGACGACGGGGATCGCGATCACGCACCCCGACGCGTTCGACCGGATGCGCGGCTGGAACGCCGGCAGCCTGCTCGAACGCGACCTCGGTGTCGTCGTGCCGGTCCTCCCCTTCCTCGCCGTGGGGCTCGTCCTGGCCGCGGCGAGCGCGCGGAGCCTCAACGCGATCGCCCTCGGCCCGGACGTCGCCAGAGCACAGGGCGTCAGCGTCACGCGCAGTCGCATCCTGGTGCTCGCCGCGGTGACGCTGCTCGCCGGCGGCGCCACCGCGATCGCCGGGCCGATCGCCTTCGTCGGCCTCGTCGTACCCCACCTCGTGCGCTGGTCGGTCGGCAGTGATCAGCGACGCATCCTCGGGGGTTCGGTCCTCGTCGGCTGCGTCCTCGTGCTGTGCTCCGACGTCGTCGGACGGATCGCGGTGCTCCCGGGCGAGATGCCCGTCGGGCTCGTGACCGCGTTCGTCGGGGCGCCCGTCCTCATCGCGCTCGCCCGACGCAGAACGGCCTCGGGCCTGTGAGCACGACGCGGGAACGGGAGACCGCACGTCCGATCACCGGGCGCCGACCGGCACGACGGACCCTTGTCGTCTGCGCCACCGCACTCCTGGCGATCGTCGTCGCGGCGATCGCCGGTCTCGCGCTCGGCGACTACCCGCTGACCACCGAGGAGGTGATCGGCGTCCTCACCGGACGCGTCGACGGCCTGGCCCGCACGGTCGTGCTGGACTGGCGCCTGCCCCGGGTCCTCGCGGCGATCGGATTCGGTGCAGCGCTCGGTGTCTCGGGAGCGATCTTCCAGACCCTCACCTGGAATCCACTGGCGAGCCCCGACATCATCGGCCTCGCGAACGGTTCGTTCACCGGGATGCTCGTCGCGCTCCTCCTCCTCGGCGGCAGCTGGCCGGCGTTGATGGCCGGGTCGTTGCTCGGCGGTCTGGCTGCCGCGGTCGCGATCTTCCTGCTGGCACTCCGCCAGGGCTTGTCGGGGTTCCGGTTCATCGTCGTGGGCATCGGCGTCTCGGCCATGCTCGCGGCATGCAACAGCTGGCTGTTGCTCCGGGCCGACCTCGATGTCGCGCTCTTCGCGGCGGCCTGGGGCGCGGGGACGCTCAACACCGCGACCGCGACCGTCGTGTGGCCGGCACTCGCATGCCTCGTGGCGCTCTTCGCGGTCATGCCGTTCGCCGCCCGTCCGCTCCGCCAGCTCGAACTCGGTGACGATGTGGCCGCCGCGACCGGGGTGCGCCTCACCCGCGAACGCGCCATCCTCATCGGCCTCGCGGTCGCGCTGGTGAGCGCGGTGACCGCCGTCGCCGGCCCGATCGCCTTCATCGCCCTGGCCGCTCCGCAGATCGCACGCCGACTGACCCGCTCGCCGGGGATCCCGCTGGTCGCGACGGGGCTCGTCGGCGGCGTCCTGCTCCTCGCGTCCGACCTCGTGGCCCAGCATCTGATCCCGCTGACGGTCCCGGTCGGCGTCGTCACCGTGGTCGTCGGCGGGCTGTACCTCACGCAGTTGCTGCTCCGCGAGCGGCGGCACTGAAGGTCGGGTCCGAACCACTCAGCGGGCGTCGTCGAGCTCCAGCAGTTCGCCGACCGTGCAGTCGAGCACCCGGCAGATCGCCGTCAGGGTCGAGAACCGGATCGCCTTCGCGCGGTCGTTCTTCAGCACCGAGAGGTTCACCACACTCACCCCGACGAGCTCGCTGAGCCGGGCGAGGGTGAGCCCACGGTCGGCGAGCAACCGGTCGAGGTTGCAGTGCACACCGGTCGCGACGTCCTCCTCGGGCGTCGGCACCATCAGACGAGTCCCTCGGTGTCGGCGCGCAGGCGCTCACCGGCGCGGAAGGCGATCGCGAGGCCGCCGACCGCCATGGCGACGAAGAACGGGATCCAGGTGAGCGGATACGGGGTCCCCTCGACGGCCCCGTCGGTCGCGACAGCGAGCGCGCCGTTCGAGGCCATCGTGCCGAACCAGGTGTCCGCGATCCACCCGCAGAGGATGGCGATCGAGGCGATCGAGAGCAGCCGTGCGTTCCCGGGTGCGAAGGCATCGCCACGCAGCAGACGGCGGAAGAAGCGGAACGCGCAGACGATGACCACGAGGTTCGCGATCGCCGGCAGGATCGCGGCGAGCAGCACACACACGAAGGTCGCCACCGGGAGGTCGGCGACGACGACCGAGCCCTGGTCGATCGTGAAGGCGCCGGTTCCTGCCGCACCCGGCAGGACCGTGTCGACGGCGTCGAAGAACACGGGCACCCGGGTCCCGTCGGTGCCGAAGACGTCGAGCAGCCGGAGGACGAGCATGACGACGACGGCCCCCGCCGCGACGACGGCGGCACCGAGCACGGACACGAGGTCGTTGCGGGTGGAGCGCTGGGTCTTCGCAGCCTGCCAGGCCGCGTGGTCGAAGCCGGACGGCGTCGGGCGATCGGTGGACTCGGTCATGATCATCACATCCATATCGATTGTCGTTGGTATCGATAAACGATATGCCGAGATCGATCAGAACGCAAGAGCGGGCGGAGAGCAGGTCCACCCGGCCGGATCACCCTGCTGATGACTCGTCGAGCGCGTCGAGCTCCCGCAGCGCCGCCTCGGCGCGCCCGAGTCGATCGGCCTCCGGCTCCTCCCACCATTTCGGGCCGCGTTCACCGAGCCCGTGCTTGGCGAGGCCGACCCGGCGGCGGGCAGCAGCGACCGCGTCGTCATCGCCTGCCCGCTTCGCGACGCCGACGCCGGAGCGCCCGCGGCCGAGGTGGGACTGGAGGGACGCGACGAGTTCCGACGGCAGACTCGGATCCGTCCGGCGCCAGCGTCTACCGTTCACGACGAACCAGTGGTCGTCCTCCCCCGGCCCGTCGTCCGATCGTGGCGTCACGGGTGCCTCCTGGAGACGACACAGGGCCCGGCCCACCGCGAACGCGGACGAGACCGGACCCTCGAGGTCATGATGGCGCGATCAGCCGTTCTTGACGGCGTCGAGCACGCCCGCCCAGCCGAAGGCGGAGATGGCGTCGGCGAAGGTCGAGTCACCGCGCCCCTCGCCGATCTGCTTGCCCGAGGCGTCGCGGACGACGACCGTGTGGTCCTTCTCGGCCTCGGTGCCGTTGCCCTCCTCGATGAAGTCGATGTGGATCTCGCTGTCACCGAGGGTGCCGGTGACCGTGGTCGTGGCGTCCTGCTCGGTGGTCTTCGTCGTGAGGAACGGACCGCCGCCAAGTGCCGCGAGCGCCTCGTTGATCTGGTTCGTGAGCGATGAGGTGTTCATGTGTCTCTCCCTACGGTGATGAAGAGTCCAGGCTAGTGAGCGGACCCGGGAACGGCGGGAGCATGGCGCTCGTGCACGAGATGTGCGATGGGGCGACCGGAGACGGCGACAGGACACGTCGGCCGGACTCGCCACAGGAGCAGAAGATCCGCCTCACGTCAACGGTCGGCGCCATCCAGGTGCGGTCGGAGCCACGAGTCGTAGGCTGCGAGCCACGCAGACCGGCACCCCGACACCGACGGGCCGGTCGACGAGACGAAGGAGACCCCATGGCCGGAGACACCGACCCCTACACGACCCTCAACAAGCTGCTCGCGGACTTCCGCTTCGCGATGCTCACCACGGTGGACCTCGACGGCAAGCTCGTCGCCCACCCGCTCACCGTCCAGGAGCGCGAGTTCGACGGCGACCTGTGGTTCATCGTCGGCAAGGACGCCTCCGCCGTGCAGCAGCTCGACGTCAACCCGAACGCCGGCGTCACGCTGAGCTCGGACAGTTCGTGGGTGTCGCTCGCCGGCACCGCCGAACTCGTCGAGGACCACGCCAAGCTGGAAGAGTTGTGGAACAGCGTCGTCGAGGCATGGTTCCCGGACGGCCCCTCCGACCCGCGCGTCGGTCTGCTCAAGTTCTCGGCCGACAGCGCCGAGTACTGGGACAGCCCCGGCGGCAAGATCGCGACCGCCGTCGCGTTCGTGAAGTCCAAGGTCACCGGCGAGACCTACGACGGCGGCGACAACGCGAAGCTCGACCTGTAACGAGCGGTCGCCTGAACACGTTCAGGCACGTTCGTCCGCCAGGACACCGGCGAGGATGCGGGCCGCTTCATCGAAGCGGCCCGCATCCTCGCCGGAGTAGTTGACTCTCAAATAGGGCCCCGCGGGTTCCGCAGGGAACCACTCGGTGCCGTCCGAGACGATGAGCCCGCGGCTCTCGCAGGTGCGGACCACGCGCGGCACATCGGTGCCCTCCGGGAGCCGCAGCCACAGGTTCAGTCCACCGAGCGGCAGCCGCTCGAGGTGCGCCGTCGGGGCGTGCTCGCGCAGACTCGCGACCAGCAGGTCCCGTCGAGCACGGAGGAGCGGTCGCAGACCGCGGAGGTGCGACCGCCACCCGGGCTGGGTGACGACGTCGAGGGCGGCGGCCTGCAGGACCCCGCTGATGTACATCGACTCGGCGGCCAGGTCGGCCAGGATCCGGTCGTGGGCCGGGCCCCGGGCGATGACGGCGGCGACGCGCAACGCGGGCGAGACGCTCTTGGTCAGCGACCGCAGGTAGATGACGTGGCCGTCGTCGTCGAGCGCGGCGAGCGGCCGGGCATCGACGTCGATCGCGAGATCGTGGGCCCAGTCGTCCTCGACGAGGAACGCGCCGTGTCGCCGGACGATCTCGATGATCGCGACCCCCGTCTCCGGCGACCAACGACCTCCGGTCGGATTCGCGAAGGTCGGCTGTGCGTAGAACGCCCGCGCACCGGTGTCCTGGAACGCGCGCTCGACGACGTCCGGGTCCGGTCCGTCGGGACCGGTCGGCACCGGGACCAGCGTCACGCCCGCCTGCTCGGCCGCGAGGATCGCGCCCCAGTAGCTCGGCGACTCGATGAGCATCGGCTGCCCAGGGCCGACGAGTGCCCGGAAGATCGAGCTGAGTCCACTCTGACTGCCGGAGATCACGATGACGTCCCGGGCGGTCGGCGGCGCGACCCCGGGCGGTGCGGCTGCCGCGAGGTCGGCTGCGAACCACGCCTGGAGCTCCGGCGAGCCGGCCGCCGGCGATCGGGTCATCGCCACGTCGGTGCGGGCGGCGCGCGCGAGCGCGGCGCGGACCAGCCGTTCAGGCAACAGTTCTCGGGCGGGGTATCCGGAGTGCATCGCGATCGCGGCGGGTGCGACCGACCGTTGCGCCGAGGACAGCGCGCCAGAGCGCCACGGGAGCGCGCCGAGCGCAGCGGTCTGCCAGCCGTAGTCCACCGACCGCGCCGGACGAGCCGCCCGCACGAAGGTGCCGACGCCCGGCCGACTCTCGATGAGCCCTCGCCCGGCGAGCTGGCGCATCGCGTTCTGGACGGTGACGGGGCTCGCTGCGAACTCGGCGGTCAACGCCCGGTTGGAGGGCACGCGTGCACCCGGAGGAGCCGCTGCGATCCAAGCGGTCATGGCGGCGACGATCCGCCCGGTGCTATCGTTATCCATGAGTCCACAGAGTAGCGTTATCGCTACACCGACGCGAGTGTTATCCCCCAGCGGGCTCGGCTGGGGTGCCCTCGGCGTCCTGGCGTTCTCCCTCACGGTCCCCGTCACCAAGGTCGCCCTCGTCGGCCTCTCGCCGCTCTTCATCGGTTCCGGGCGCGCGGTCGTCGCAGCCCTGCTCGCCGCGATCACCCTCGCCACCCTGCGAGCGCGGCGACCGACCGGTGTGCAGTGGGCGCGCGTCGCGATCGTCGCCGGCGGCGTCGTCGTCGGGTTCCCGCTCCTGACCTCCTTCGCGCTGACCACCGCTCCCGCCGGTCACAGCGCCGTGGTGATCGGCCTCCTCCCGGCGGCGACGGCGGTCGCCGCCGTCCTCCGGGGCGGCGAGCGGCCGACGCGTCGCTTCTGGATCTTCGCCGGCTCGGGCGCGGTCGCGGCGATGGTCTTCGCCTCGGTGCAGCACGGCGGCCTGGCCCCGATGGCCTGGTCGGACCTCCTCCTGCTCGGCGCCGTCGTCGCAGCCGCGATCGGCTACGCGGAGGGCGGACTGCTCGCACGGGAGCTGGGCTCCTGGCAGACCATCTCCTGGGCGCTCGTCGTGGCATCACCGCTCATGGTCGCCCTCACGGCACTCGCGGTCGTCCAGCAGCCGCCGACCGCAGCCATCGGCAGCTGGCTGGCGTTCGGCTACCTCGGCGTCGTGAGCATGTTCCTCGGCTTCTTCGCCTGGTATCGCGGACTCGCGATCGGCCCGATCGCCCGGGTCAGCCAGATCCAACTCGTCCAGCCGGTGCTGAGCATCGTCTGGGCGGCCCTCATCCTCCGCGAGCGACTCGACTGGGCCACCGTGCTCGGCGGGCTCGCGGTCATCCTGTGCGCCGGCCTCGCCGTCCGCACCCGTCTCGACCGGAAGTGACCCCACCATGCGCCACACCCCCACCTACCTGATGACCGACGTCGACGAGGTCAAGCGCCTCATCCGCAACCACCCGTGGGCGACGTTCGTCTCGCCTGCGAGCACCGGTCTCGTCGCCTCCCACTACCCGGCGATCCTCGAGGAGGACCGGGACGAGCTGTCGATCGTCAGCCACTTCGGCCGACCGGACGAGCGCTCGCACGAGCTCGGCGAGCACGAGATCCTCGTCATCATCCAGGGACCGCACGACTACGTCTCGCCGAGCTGGTACCCCGAGGGCCAGCTGATCCCGACCTGGAACCACGTCACCGCGCACCTGTACGGCACGCCCGAGGTCCTGAGCGAGGACGAGAACTACGAGATGCTCTCGCGACTCACCGACCACTTCGAGGACCATCGACCGGACGGCCGCCACCTGTCCCAGGACGAGGCCGGCACCCGGCGCGCAGCGAAGGGCACGGTCGGCCTGCGCATGCGTGTCAGGCGGTTCGACGCCCGCGCGAAGCTCAGTCAGAACAAGGCGCCCGAGGTGGTCGACGACATCACCGCGCACCTTGCGGAGCGGAATCCGGCACTGGCCGAGGAGATGCGCCGTCAGCAGGATCGGCCGCCGGCGAGGCAGTGACCCGACGGGCACCGATGCGACCGCGGGCGTCGCTCACAAGCACGAGGGCGACGCCCGCCGCGCTGAGCAGGAACCCGCCGGCCGTCAGGAGCGTGAACGGCTCCCGGAACAGGAGCGCACCCACGACGGCGGTCGTCGGCGCGACGAGGAACAGGAGCGCGTTGAGGACCGTGACCCCGATGCGACGCAGCAGCCACCAGTAGAGCCCGTAGGCCGAGAGCGTCGGGACGAGCGCGAGGAAGAGCGTCGTCAGCCAGAAGGTCGCGCCGCCTGGCGGCACCGCCTCACCCGTCGCGAGGGCGAGCACCGCGAGGAGCACCATGGTCGCCGTCGCGTGGACGGTCAGCGTGAGGAGGACCGGGGATCGGTGCAGCGAGCGCCGTTCGAGGATCGTCGCGGTGATGAGGCTGGCCATGGCGAGTGCGGGCAGGGCGTAGGCGATCGGCGGCGCGTCCGAGGCGCCGAACTGGGACTGCACGATGAGGAACACCCCGACCGCGCCGATCCCGAGTCCCAGCCACTGGGCACCCGGCACCCGCACGTGCAGCAGCGGTCCGGCGAGCGCCGCGATGACGAGCGGCTGGACGGCGTCGATGAGCGCGGTCGTCCCGGTCGAGATGCCCACGGCGACCGAGGCGTAGACGAACACGACGTAGCCGAACTGCGCGAACAGGCCGATGACGAGCTGCGAGCGCAGCTGAGCCCGGGTGGCGTTCCGCCACTGCCCGCTCAGCACCAGCACGATCGCGAGCCCCACGGCGAGCGGGACGAACCGCCAGAGGAGCACGGTGAGCACCGGCACGTCCTCGGTTCCGATCTTCGCGACGATGAACCCGGAGCTCCACGCGAGGACGAACCCGATCGCCGCGAGGGGGACGATGACGGCACGGATCATCCGCGCCACAGGTATACCGATCTGTCTACTCATCCCCGCAGTATACAGACTGGTATAGTTTTCGCATGACGGCCGACACTCCAGAGCTCGCACCCCTCACGCCGGGCGCCCGACGCGTGCTCGACGCCGCCTCCGTGCTCTTCTACGAGAACGGCATCCACGCGGTCGGCGTCGACACCATCGCGGAGGCGGCCGGGGTCACGAAGAAGACGCTCTACGACCGTTTCGGCAGCAAGGAGGCCCTCGTGCTCTCCTACCTGCAGCATCGCGACGCGCGCTGGCGCATCTGGGTCGACGAGTTCCTCGCCCGGCATCCGGAACCCGGGATCGACCGGGTCCTCGCGATCTTCGACGCGGCGATCGGCTGGTCGGACGACAACAGCCCCAAGGGGTGCAGTGCCGTCAACGCACGCGCGGAGATCCCCGACCACGCGACGAGCGGCCTCGTGCTCCCCGAGGTCACCCGGCAGAAACAGTGGCTGCTCGAACGCTTCGCCGAGCTCATCACCGAAGCCGGCCTGTCGGACGCCGGAGCGCGCGCCCGCGAACTCATGTTGCTCTACGAGGGCGCGATCGTGACGGTCGGGATGCGCACCTTCCGCGAACCGTTCGAGACCGCCCGCGCGATCGCCGGTCGACTCCTGGCCGCCTGACCGGAGCCGGGCGCGGCCTGTCGGCGACCACTCGACATCGCGTAGGGTCTCGGGATGGACTTCACCGACGACGCCACCGCCACCGACCGCATCGCCATCGTCACCGGGGTCGGGCGCCGCCGCTCGATCGGCGCGGGACTCGCCACCGGTCTCGCCGCGGACGGCTGGAACCTCGTCCTCAACGCCTGGCGACCCTACGACGACCGCGTGGGCTACGAGCGGACCCCCGACGACCCCGAGTCGATCGCCGACGAGTGCCGTGCGCTCGGTGTGACCGTCGAGCTCGTGCTCGGTGACCTCGCAGACCCGGCGTTCCCGGCCGAACTCGTCGAGCGCGCGGCGCAGCTGGGGCCCGTGTCGGGGCTCGTCATGTCGCACTGCGAGTCGGTCGACAGCTCGATCCTCACGACGGACCTCGACAGCTGGGACCGCCACTTCGCCGTGAACGCGCGGGCGACGTGGCTCCTCATCAAAGCCTTCGCCGAACAGCTCCCGGTGCAGGAGACGCCGCCCCGGGTGGCCGGTCGCATCGTCGCGCTCACGAGCGACCACACCGTGCACAACCTGCCCTACGGGGCCAGCAAGGGTGCGCTCGACCGCATCGTGACGGCCGCGGCGGTGGAGCTGGGCGACCGCGGGGTGCGGGCGAACGTCATCAACCCGGGTCCGATCGACACGGGCTGGATGACCGACGACATCCGCCGCTGGGGAGCCGAGGCGACGCCCGCCGGCCGACTCGGCACGCCGTCCGACACCGCCGACCTCGTGCGCTTCCTGTTCTCGCCTGCAGGCTCCTGGATCAACGGCCAGGTGCTCTCGAGCAACGGCGGATTCAACGTCGGTTAGGAACGCGTCCACCCGTCGACCTGCGCGCGGACACCGGCGATGTCGGCCGGCATGACGCGACAACAGCCGCCGACGACCGTCGCCCCGGCCTCCAGCCAGGCCTCCACCTCGCCGACCCCGGCGGCTCCACGCCAACAGCGGGCGTCGGCGTCCCAGCGCTCGCCCGAGTTCGGGTAGACCACCACCGCCTTGTCCGTCACGGACCGCGCAGCGGCGATGGCCGGGAGGACCTCGTCCGGGTGCGAGCAGTTGACACCCACCGCCTGGAACTCGTCGATCCCGTCGACCAGTCGGAAGCCCTCCGCCATCGGCTCGCCCGAGCGGAGACGACCACCCTCCACCGTGAACGACAACCACGCAGGCACTCCCGAACCCCGCACGAGCTCAGCGAGCGCCGTCGCCTCGTCGAGCGTCGGAATGGTCTCGAGGGCGAGGAAATCGGGGGCCGCGTCGACCAGTACGGCCAGACGCCGCTCGTGCCACCGCCGGAGCTCGGTCCGGCTGAGACCGGAGGAACCCTCGTACTCCGAGCCGTCGCCGAGCGTCGCGCCGTACGGACCGACCGACGCGGCGACGAGGAGCGGGCCGTCGGGGTCCGATTCGGCCCGCGTGTCGCGCGCCCCACGCGCCAGCTCGACGCTCGACCGCAGGAGCCGTTCGGTCTCCGGAACCGAGATGCCGATCCGATCGAACGCCTCGAAGCCGACCTGGTACGACGCCGTGATCGCGATCTGCGCACCCGCGGCGAAGAACTCCTGATGAGCATCCTGAATCGCCCCAGGATCGTGCGCGAGCAGCGCGGCGCTCCAGAGCACGGTGGACACGTCTCGGCCGCGCGCCTCGAGCAGCGTCCCGAGACCGCCGTCGACCGTCCAGATGCCGCGCCTCAGGTCCATACGTCCCATTGTGCTCGCGTCGCAACCCGATGAGGCGCCACTGGACACCTGGTATCGTCTATACCCGTCCAGAGCCGAGAGGACGCGTTCTCCCCGAGAACGACCCGCCACCCGACGTGCAGCTCCCCCGAGCTCCGTGCCAGTGCAGCATGGCGATCCTCCGGCATTTCTCGGGCACTGAGCGACTACGCGAGTGCCGAACGATTCAACACGACTGTCAGGAAACGAGTACTGCTTGTGAACTCCAGCGACAACGCGGCATCATCGTCCCCCGCATCCCCCTCCCCCAGAACCGGCCGGAAGCCGGCCCGCAAGACCAGGCGCCTCCGCGTCGACGACGTCCTCGTCGTCAAGACGTCCAAGGTCCGCACCGCCATCTCGGGCACCGTCGTCGGCAACTTCATGGAGTGGTTCGACTTCGGTATCTACGGCTACCTCGCGGTCACGATGACCGTCGTCTTCACCGAGGGCCTCCCTCCTGAGGCCGGCATCCTCGTCACCCTGTTCGGTTTCGCCGTGTCGTTCCTCGTGCGTCCGCTCGGCGGGCTCGTGCTCGGACCGCTCGGCGACAAGATCGGCCGGAAGAAGATCCTCTTCCTCACGATGTCGATGATGGCCGCGGCGACCGCCCTCATCGGCGTGCTGCCGACCGCCGCCCAGATCGGGCTGTGGGCGATCGCCCCGCTGTACCTCCTCAAGATGATCCAGGGCTTCTCGACCGGCGGCGAGTACGCCGGCGCGTCCACCTATGTCGCCGAGTTCTCGCCCGACCGCCGACGCGGGTTCTGGGCGTCCTGGCTCGATGTCGGGTCCTACGTCGGTTTCGCGGCAGGCGCCGGGACCGTCGCCCTCACCACGCTCATCGCGGAGGGCCTCGCCGGCCCTGACGCCATGACCGAGTTCGGGTGGCGCATCCCGTTCCTCATCGCCCTGCCGCTCGGTGCGGTGGCGGTGTGGTTCCGCCTCAAGATCCCCGAGACCCCGGCCTACGAGGTCACCGAGACCGCCGGTGGCATCGAGGCCGAGCACGAGGATCCCATGGCCCGCCAGGGGATCTTCGGGATCTTCCGTCACTTCTGGCGCCAGATCCTCATCGCGATGGCGATCGTCGCGGCGACGAACACCGCCGGCTACGCGCTCACGAGCTACATGCCGACCTACCTCGAGAAGGACGTCGGGGTCTCCAACCTGACGGCCGCGGTCGCGACCATCCCGGTCCTGCTGATCATGTCCGCCTGCCTGCCGCTCGTCGGTCGGATGTCCGACAAGCTCGGCCGCAAGCCCGTCTACCTCATGGCCGTCGGTGCGACCCTCGCCCTCATGGTGCCGGCGTTCGCGGTCATGCAGATCGGTGAGATCTGGGCGATCTTCATCGCCCTGTTCATGGTCGCCGCCCCGGTCGCCCTGTGGGCGGGACCGTCCGCGGCCTCGCTGCCGGCGTTCTTCCCGACGGCGTCCCGCTTCGGCGCGATGGCGATCGCCTACAACCTGTCGGTCTCGCTCTTCGGAGGCACGACGCCGCTGTTCAGCGAGTTCCTCATCCAGGTCACCGGGAACACCTTCATGCCCGCGTTCTACATCATGTTCTTCGCGGCGGTGGCGGGCGTCGGCGTGCTCACGATGCGGGAGACGGCTCGTCGTCCGCTCATCGGCTCGGTGCCGACGGTCGAGACGAAGGCCGAGGCGGTGGAACTCGTCAAGGGGCAGGACGACAACCCGCTCATCGACACCCACACGATGCCGCTCGACATCCTGCCCGCCGCGTCGACCACCGGCGCCGCGGCGGACGGCCGGGACGGACGCGTCACGACGCCCGCCGGCTAGCGGGTTCGTCGACGCGTTCGTCGAGGACGACGCGTTCGGTGATCACGATCGGGGCGGGTGCGCGGTGCGCATCCGCCCCGTCGCGTCCGACCCGTTCGAGGAGCGCGGCCTGCCAGCCGCCGCTCGCGACCGGCTTCGCCGGGGCGGACGGCACGGTCGGGTCCTGGTCCTCAGCCGCCGGCTCGCGCGGCGCATCCGGCCCACGTTCCTCGACGAGGGCCTCCTGGACGATCCGTCGGGGATCGAACTGTCGAGGGTCGAGGCGTTTCCACTCGGCCGGGTCGAACTCCGATCCGAGCTCCTCGGCTGCTCGCGCCTTGGTCGTGGCGACGAGGTCGCGGACGGTGCGGACGAGCACTCCGAGTCGCTCGGCGTACACCGGCAACTGTTTCGGGCCGATGAGCACGGCCGCGAGGACGCCGATGACGATCAGCTTGTCCATGGTGAGTCCGAACACGATGCGCTCCGATGATCAGGCAGCCGGAGTGTCGGCGCGGGGGTCGGTGTCGGCCGACACCTCGTCCTTCAGGATGCGTGCCGACTGCCCGACGCTGCGGGCGAGGCTCGGGAGCTTCGCGGCACCGAAGAACAGCAGGATGACGGCGAGGACGATGAGGGCGTGCCAGCCGGTGAGGTTCTGGAGGAATCCCATGACGGGTCCTTTCGGGTCGATGCGGGTCGGGACAGGAACGCGTGGAGGTGCCGCGGTCAGCGTCCGCTCGGCGGCGTTCCTCCGCCGCCGCCAGCCCCGCCACCGCCGGACGGGGCAGCACCGGCGGTCGGCGTCGTCGTGGTGTCCACCCGGACGGTGAGCGCCACCTGATACCCGGAGGTCGCGTCACCCGTCACCGTCGCGAGTTGCAGGGCACCGCCGTCGTCGCCGAAGACGTTGTCGTCGTCGAGACTCACCTGGGCGAGGTTCGCGCTCGAACCGTCGTAGCCCGACAGGGCGTAGACGGTGTCGCACGCCGCCTGCGGGAGGGCGACCTGCGAGGTCGCGATGGCGTTCGCGGAGTCGGAGATGTCCGCGACCGTGGGGTACACCTCGAAGTGGATGTGCGGCCACCGGCCCGAATAGCAGGCCGGGAAGATCGAGGTGTACGAAACGGTCCCCGAGCTGTCGGCGACCTGGACGCCGCGGAGGTAGGTCTCGTCCTCGATCCCGTCGGAGTACATCGAGTAGCCGCCCGACGCGTCGCAGTGCCAGACGTACACGGCGACGTCGGCGAACGGGGCGTCACCGTTCGCCATGTCGAGGATGGTGAGCGAGAGGGCCATGGGGACTCCGCTCGCGGTGGTGTCCGACCCGATGCTCGACCGGATGTCGCTGCGGACGATGCCGGACTCCTCGAGCACGTCGGCTCCGTTGGAGCCGTCGCCCGGGTAGGGGCCTGCGGTCTCGTCGGGGATCTCGCCTGATGGGAGGTCGCCGGTCGCGGTCGCGGTGCCCGTGTCGGTACTCGCGGCGCCGGAGCTCGTGCTGCTGCTGCCGGACGCCCCGGTGGAGCAGGCGGCGAGCGCGACGGCCCCGACCCCGGCACCCACGAGGCTCAGCACCGTGCGCCGGCTGACGAGGGTTCCGAGGTCGAACGCGACGCCCTGGTCGACGACCTCCTCGTCGGCCCGGTCGAGCAGACGGCCCTCGTAGGCCGGGCCGTCCGGGGTGGTCTCGGGTGCTGGGATCCTGCTCATGGTGCGCCTCGCCTTCGTCTGCGATCGGTGGTCTCGATCGGTCGTGAGACGAGCATCGGCGTGGCGGCTATGGGCTTCCTATGAGCCGTCCATACGTCGTCGATGGGTCTGCTGGGCGGTTGCCGAGCCCGTGGATCAGCGCGGGGTGGCCTTGAGTCCGTTTGGCGGCCCGTCGCGGTCGGACGCGGTGCGCGGGACGTCGTACCGCACGAGGGCGTCCGCGCGTTCCAGGCTCGGTTGCACACTCATCAACACCCGCTTGAGCGGATCGATGTCCCAGGCGATGACGAAGTACGCGTCGGCACCACCCCGATCACGGCGCCGTTCGATGACCGCCTTCGGGATCACGGGATCGTTCCGCATCACGAGCCACGTGTCGTGGTCGAGGCGGATCGGACGCGGGCGGGTCATGGATCGAACATACGTTCGAATGTCGCGTGAGGCAAGTCGATACTCGAGCTGCTTAACTTTGCTTAACCGCTTGACCACCTTCACTGCGCCTCGCTACGGTAACTGCGTAACCGATTAACCACTCACTGCAGAGGACGTCATGAACCAACGAGGGTTCCACCAGCCGAACGGCGCATGGGTCGGAGACGTCATCCCCTGGCAGGAGGACGGTGTCTTCCACCTCTTCTACCTGCACGAATCGCGTCGCGTTCCCAAGATCGGCATGCCGTGGCATCGCGTGACCACCCGGAACCTCGTCGACTTCGACGAGCTCGGTGAGGCACTGCCGTCGGGCGGACCGTCCGCGCCGGACTTCAACGTCTACACGGGCAGCGTCATCCTGGACCCCGATGGGATCCACCACGTCTTCTACACGGGACAGCACCCGGAGCGCCGCGGTGCCGACGGTCTGGCGCTGCAACTCGTCATGCACGCCGTCAGCACCGACGGCATGCGCACCTGGGAGCGCCGGGAGGCCGACACCTTCGGCGCCACCGCAGGATATGAGACCGCCGACTGGCGGGATCCCTTCGTCTTCTGGGACGAGGACGCGGCCGTCTGGCGGATGCTCATCACCGCCCGACACGCACACGGCCCGGAACGGCGTCGCGGCGTCATCGCCCAGTGCACCTCCACCGACCTCTCGACCTGGGAACCCGTCGAGCCGTTCTGGGACCCGCGCCGCTACATCGCCCACGAGTGCCCCGAGGTCTTCCAGTGGGGCGACTGGTGGTACCTCGTGTCCTCCGAGTTCAGCGAGTCGTTCACAACGCGCTACCGGATGTCGCGCACCCTGCACGGTCCCTGGCTCGTCCCCGAGCACGACACGCTCGACGGACGCGCCTACTACGCGGCGAAGTCCGCCGCCCGCGACGGACGCCGGTTCTTCTTCGGCTGGATCGCCTCGCGTGAGGGAGCCCACGACGCGGGCGCCTGGCAGTGGGCCGGCACCATGTCGGTCCTCGAAGCGGAGCAGCGTGCCGACGGCACCCTGGCCTTCCATCCGCCCACCGAACTCCGCGACACCTTCGCGCCCGCCGACGAGCCGACGGACACCGTCGTCACCTCGGGCACGGTCCTGAGCGCCCCCGACGGGTACGCCGACGCCCTGTCGGCCGTGGACGCACCGAGTTCCTTCCGGCTGGTCGCCCGGTTCGACATCGCCCCCGGCACGACCGAGTGCGGTGTCCTCCTCCGCGCGAGCGATGACGGCGACGAGGGCTACGTCCTGCGCCTGGAGCCGAAGCGCGACCGCCTCGTGTTCGACCGCTGGCCCCGCTCCAGCACCGGCACGGAGCAGTGGCAGATCTCGGGCGACGTCCCGTTCGTCGTCGAACTCGAACGCCCCTGCCACCTCGCCCCCGGCTTGCACGAGCTCGAGGTGATCGTCGACGGCGACCTCTGCGTCGCGACCGTCGACGACGCGGTCGTCCTCAGCACGCGCCTCTACGACCGACCGGCTGGTCGCGTCGGCGTCTTCGTCGGTGAGGGGACCGTCACCGTCGAGGCGTGCACGCTCCTCGAGCGCGACGGCGGCGACTCCGACGACGACCCCACCTCACACCGACTGCTGACCAGCACCACGTCCTGATCCCGACACCACGCTCCGCCCGCCTGCACCACCACCCGCACACCCGCACCCACCTGTGATCGATCAACGGAGATTCCGACCATGCCAACCACCGCACGCCCCCGCACCATGCGCCCCACCCGCAGCACCGCCTTCGTGGCCCTCGTCGCCGCTGCAGCACTCGCCCTCTCCGGCTGCGCCGGCGGATCGAGCGCCACGGACCCGACCGACGTCGATCCGAAGGGCGACATCGTCCCCCGCGAGATCTCGTGGCTGCTCTCCCGCCCGGCCGACGGCGGGGTGATCACCGCGATGGAGCAGATCGCCGACGAGTACGCGAAGGACCACCCCGGCTTCTCGCTGAACCTCATCACGACCCCCGACCGCCCGTCCTACATCCAGAAGTACGAGACCCTGGCGGCCGCGAACAAGCTCCCTGAACTCTTCGACACCGACGCGACACCGTTCGCGCAGAAGCTCGCGAAGCAGGGCCGCATGGTCGACGTCGACCTGCTCCTCGAGGACCTCGGTCTCGCCGACTCCTACCGCGAGGCTGCGCTCAACTACCAGCGGTTCGACGACGGCTCGCTCTACATGGTGCCGTTCGAGTTCCAGCTGGAGTTCTTCTGGTACAACCGCTCCCTGCTCGAGGACGCCGGTGTCACCGTCCCGGCCACGCTCGACGACTTCCCCGCCATGTGCAAGGCGCTCCGCGCCAAGGGCGTCACCCCGATCGCGCTCGACGGTCAGGACCAGTGGCCGCTCGAGCGCTACATGGCCTACTACCCGTTCCGGATGGCGGGTCCCGAGTACATCCAGGACCTGAAGGCCGGGAAGGCCTCCTTCTCCGACCCGGCCGGGAAGGCCGCGGCCGAGTGGCTGTACGACCTCGGGCAGGCCGGCTGCTTCCAGGAGGGCTTCTCCTCGACCGGTTACGCGGACGCGCAGGCGCTCTTCACCTCGGGCAAGGCCGCGGTCTACAACATCGGCACGTGGGAGCTCTCGAACCTCGCGACGGATGCGCTCGACCCCGGCGTCCGTGACGCGGTCGGCACCTTCACGCTGCCGACCATCGACGGTGCCGTCACCGCCGACAACGAGTACGTCACCCCGTCCGGCATCGGCATGGCGGTGAACGCGAAGACGTACGACCCGCTCGTCCGCGACTTCCTCGCGTTCGCCCTCGAGCGCTACCCGGAGCTCTACGCGGCGACTGGCGCGCTGTCGCCGACGACCTCCGCGCAGACCACCGTCCCCGCGAACGCGACCGAGCTGTACGCCAGCTCCGTGGCCCAGGCCGACGGCGTCGGACCGGCGATCGCGATGCCCTGGGACACCCAGCTCGATCCGGCCACGAACACCCGACTCCAGCAGGAGCTGACCCTGCTCGTGCAGGGCGACATCACGCCGGACGAGTTCATCGCGACGATGGACGCGGCCCTCACGGAGAACGTCGATGACTGAGCTCACCCAGACCGCGGTGGGCGCGGCACCGGCCCGCCCACCGCGGCGGCGGAAGCCGATGTCCACCTCGATGCTGCCCCGCCGGTCGACCTTGTCGGTGCTCGTGTTCCTCGTGCCGCCGCTCGTCCTCTACGGTGTGGCGGTGCTCCTGCCGATCGTGCAGTCGCTGTTCCTCAGCCTCTTCTCGTGGGACGGCATCACGGACATGGTGTTCGTCGGACTCGACAACTACGTCAAGATGCTCACGCGGGACGACGTCTTCTGGACCTCCTTCGGCAACGCCCTCGGCTACCTCGCGATCTGCCTGGTGCTCCAGCTCGGCGGCGCGCTCCTCGTCGCCGGACTGCTCACCGCCCTCCCCCGGGCCCGCGAGCTCGTCAAGACGCTGTACCTCCTGCCCGCCGTCATCTCGACGGTCGCGATCGCCATCCTGTTCCAGCGGCTGTACGCGCTCGAACCGGTCGGGCTGATCAACCAGCTGCTCGCGTGGGTCGGACTCGGCGACCTCCAGACGGCCTGGCTGTCGAACGTGCAGACCGTCCTCGCCGCGGTGTCGATCCCGGAGGGCTGGCGGTTCACCGGCCTGTACATGCTCATCATCTACGCCGCCCTCATGGCCGTGCCCCGCGACCTCGAGGAGGCCGCCCGGCTGGACGGCGCATCCTGGTGGCAGATCTTCTGGCGGATCCGCTTCCCGTACATCCGGCCGGTGTGGATCACGACGACGGTCATGGCGACCACCTTCGCCCTCCGCGGCTTCGACATCCCGTACCTGCTGACGAACGGCGGGCCCGGTCAGTCGTCCGAACTGCTGACCACGTACATGTACAAGACGGCGTTCGTCCACACGGACTACGGCTACGCCAGCGCGATCTCGATGTTCATCGTCGTCGAGTGTCTCGTCGCCGTCGGCCTCATCTTCCTGCTGCTCCGACGGAAGGACAAGTCATGACCGCCACCCTCCCCGCCCGGCCGACCGAACACGTCGCGCCCCCGGCGGCGTCGACACCGAAGCGGAAGCCCCGGCACACCCCGCGCGTGCGGGTGCAGCGGACGATCCTCACCGTGACCGTCGTCGCGATCGTGCTCGTCCAGGTCTACCCGCTCGTCTGGTTGCTGGTCACGAGCTTCCGGACGGCGGCCGACTTCGCCGGTGGCAACCCCTTCGCGCTGCCGTCCGAGTGGACGCTCGACAACTACGCAAGGGCGTTCTCGACCGGCAACCTCGGGCTCAACATCGTCAACAGCCTGATCGTCACCCTCGGGTCGAGTGCCCTGATCGTCATCGCCGGCATGATGGCGGCGTACGCGCTCCAGGTCCTCGGGTTCCGGTTCAGCGGGCTCGTCCGCGGTCTGTTCCTCCTCGGCATCATCGTGCCCGTGCAGATCGCGCTCGTCCCCCTGTTCATCGACTACTCGCAGGTCGGCCTGCTCGACACCCACCTGTCGATGATCATCCCGCTGGCGGCGTTCGCCCTGCCGATGGCCGTGTACCTGTTCTCGTCGTTCTACGAGTACATCCCGAGGGAGATGTACGAGGCCGCGTCGCTCGACGGGGCGGGTCCGTACCGGATCTTCGGCCAGATCACGTTCCCGCTCTCGGTCAACACGATCATCACCGTCGTGCTCGTCAACAGCATCTTCATCTGGAACGACTTCATCTTCGCGAACACCTTCGTGCTCTCCGACGGATTGAAGACCATCCCGCTCGGCCTGCAGAACTACATCGGGGCGATGGGGAACACTGATTGGACGGCGACGTTCGCCGCCGTCTGCGTCACGGTCACACCGCTGCTGTTGGTGTTCCTCGTGTTGAACAAAGCGATGATCAGCGGCCTCGAGAGCGGAGCGACCAAGGGATGAGCAGCACCGACCAGCCGAAGCCCGGCTCAGACCACCCGAAGAACACCTCGGGCATCACGATGCGCGACGTCGCGAAGGCCGCCGGCGTCTCCGTGGCGACCGTCTCGCACGTCGTCAACGACAAGCCGGGGTCGCGGATCGGCGAGGACGCCAAACGTCGGGTGCACGAGGCGGTGGCGGAGCTCGGCTACCGGCCGAACGCCCTCGCGAAGACGCTGTCCCAGGGGCACTCCCGGTTCATCGGCCTCGTCGCCGACGCGATCGCGACCACCCCGTTCGCCGGCCAGATCATCCACGGCGCCCAGGACGAGGCGTGGCGCCACGGCTACGTCCTGCTCGTCGCCAACACCGACGGCAACACGGCCGCCGAGGAGGAGGCGATCGCGATGATGCTCGAGCACCAGGTCCGCGGGATCCTGTACTCCACCTGGTTCCACCACGAGATCACCGTGCCCGAGGCGCTCCTCCAGACCGACACCGTGCTCGTGGACTGCTACGCCGCGGGCAGCGGGCTCCCGGCCGTCGTGCCGGATGAGGAGCAGGGCGGGCGGACCGCGACCGAGGCGCTGCTCGCGGCCGGCCACCGACGGATCGCGTTCGTCAACACGACGACCCCCTCACCGGCGCAGACCGGCCGGCTCGCCGGGTACCGCTCGGCGCTGCAGGCGGCGGGAGTGGCGTTCGACGACGCCCTCGTGTTCCCGGCATCACCGGAGCAGGAGGGTGGGTACGCGGCGACCGCCGAGGTCGTCGACTCCGGCGCCACCGCGGTCTTCTGCCACAACGACCGCGTGGCGATGGGACTCTACGACGGGCTGCGCGAGCGCGGACTGCGGATCCCCGACGACATGGCGGTCATGGGGTTCGACAACCAGGACGTCATCGCCGCCCACCTCCGGCCGCCGCTGTCGACGGTCGCCCTCCCCCACTACGAGCTCGGAGCGGCCGGCGTCCGTCGGCTGCTCGGTCTCGACGCCGCGCTGCCCGCCGGGCCGCAGCTCATCGCCTGCCCGGCCGTCCCGCGGCACTCCGTCTGAGGGCGTGACCGTGCACGACGAGCAGCACGCCCTTCCACGGCCCGGCTTCCACCTGACGCCACAGCGGAACTGGATGAACGACCCGAACGGCTTGGTCTTCCATCACGGGCGGTGGCACGCGTTCTTCCAGTACAACCCGGAGGGTGGCGACTGGGGCAACATGAGCTGGGGTCACGCCTCGAGCGTCGACCTGCAGCACTGGGACGAGCATCCGGTAGCCCTGCGGTACACCGCCGAGGAGCAGGTGTACTCGGGATCCGTGGTCGCCGCGGGTCCCGACGGGCGCCTCACGGCGTACTACACGAGCGTGTCCACCGACGGTCGGCAGGCGCAGTCCCGGGCGACCAGTGACGACGACGGGCTCACCTGGCAGCGCGACCCGGAGAACCCGATCCTCGACCGCGGCTCGCACGCCTTCCGCGACCCGAAGATCATCCGGTACGAGGACGCCGCGGGTTTCCGCTGGATCATGCTCGCGGTGGAAGCCGTGGAGCGCCAGGTCCTCGTGTACTCCTCCACCGACCTCCGCACCTGGGAGCACCTCAGCACCGTCGGTCCGGTCGGTCCCACCGGCGTCGTGTGGGAGTGCCCCGACCTCATCCCGCTCGCGGTCGACGGCCGCCCGGACGAGGTCCGGTGGGTCCTGCTCCTCAGCACCAACCCGATCGGCGACGTGCAGGACCCGGACGGGTCGTCGATGAGCTATCTCGTCGGCGACTTCGACGGCTCGGCGTTCACGCCTGAGCGGGCCGAGCTGCAGCGGCTCGACCACGGTCGGGACTTCTACGCGGCGGTCGGGTTCGACCGCGCTCCGGACGGTGAAGCGGTGATCCTCGGTTGGATGGGCAACTGGCGCTACGCCGCCGACCTTCCCGCCTCGCCGTGGCGGGGCGCGATGTCGCTCCCCAGACGCCTGTCCTTGACCACGGTCGACGGCGAGCAGCGACTCGTGCAGGAGCCACCGGCCTTCGTCAGGGAACGACTGGCCGCGATCGACCCGACGACCGTCGCCGTGTCCTCGGACGCCGTCGACCTGGTGCTCGAGGGTGACGGCGTGGTCGAGTTGCGCTGGGATCCGTCGGTCACGGGTGAGTTGCGGCTCCGGCTGACGGCCGACACCGACGGTGCGGTCCTCATCGTCCACGACCCGGCGACGGCGTCACTCTCCGTCACCCGGTCGGGCGGTGCCATGGACACGGTGCACCCCGACTTCGCCTCCACGAGCATCGTTCCGCTCGTCGGCGACCCGCCGGCTCGACTCCTCCTGAGCCTCGACGGCCCGCTGCTCGAGCTGTTCGTCGACGGCGGTCTCGCCACCGTCTCCGACCTCGTCATCCTCGGGAGCGGACGACCGACGCTGACCCTCGCGAGCGAACGCGCCAGTCCCGTCTCGGTGGCCGTCGCCGTCCTCGACCGGGCGCCCGCCACCGACCAGGTGCACGCGCTCGCCTGAGCAATCCTCCACCGCACGATCCAGCACCATCCCGCCACGGGTGCCTTCGGCGCGCCCGCGGCACCGACGAAAGGAACAGCAATGACGCACGACCTCTCCCGCCGGACCGTCCTCCAGGGCGCCGGCCTCGGGGCGCTCGCCCTGTTCGCGAGTACCGGCACGCCCCTCGCCGCCCAGGCGGCGACCACCGCCCAGGCGCAGGCCTCCCTCAGATCGGTGTTCCACATGACGCCGCCGTCGGGGTGGCTCTGCGACCCGCAACGACCGGTGTTCACGAACGGCGCGTACCAGCTGTACTACCTGCACTCCGGCCAGAACAACGGTCCGGGCGGTTGGGATCACGCGACGACGACCGACGGCGTCGCCTTCACCCACCACGGGACCGTCATGCCGCTGCAGCCGGACTTCCCGGTGTGGTCGGGTTCCGCCGTCGTCGACACCGCGAACACCGCCGGCTTCGGGGCGGGTGCGGTCATCGCACTCGCGACGCAGCCCACGGACGGCGTCCGGAAGTATCAGGAGCAGTACCTCTACTGGTCGACGGACGGCGGCTTCACCTTCACGATGCTCCCCGACCCCGTGATCGTGAACACCGACGGACGTGCGGCCCAGACCCCGGCGGAGATCGACAACGCCGAGTGGTTCCGGGACCCGAAGGTCCACTGGGACGCGGCCAGGAACGAATGGGTGTGCGTCATCGGCCGGGCGCGCTACGCGGCCTTCTACACCTCGCCCGACCTCACGACGTGGCAGTTGCAGCACAACTTCGACTTCCCGAACCACGACCTCGGTGGCATCGAGTGCCCGGACCTGTTCCAGATGCGAGCGGGCGACGGCAGCTGGCACTGGGTCTTGGGCGCCAGCATGGACGCCTACTCGATCGGCCTGCCGATGACCTACGCCTACTGGACGGGCACGTGGGACGGGACGCGGTTCACCGCCGACGACCTCACCCCGCAGTGGCTGGACTGGGGCTGGGATTGGTACGCCGCCGTCACCTGGCCGAAGGCGGAGTCGCCCGACGACCGCCGGCTCGCGATCGCGTGGATGAACAACTGGAAGTACGCGGCCCGCGACGTCCCCACCGACGCCTCGGACGGCTACAACGGCCAGAACTCCGTCGTCCGGGAGCTACGACTCGAGGCGCAGTCCGGTGGTCGGTACAGCCTGCTCAGTTCACCCGTGGACGCTTTGGCCGGGTATGCGACCTCCACCGTCTCCCTCCCGGACCAGACCGTCACCGGGAGCGCCGTCCTGCCCTGGAGCGGCCGGGCGTACGAGATCGAACTCGACCTCACCTGGGACACCGCGACCAATGTCGGTCTCTCCGTCGGTCGTTCGGCGGACGGCTCTCGCCACACCAACATCGGGAAGGCCGGGGCCGAGCTCTACGTCGACCGCGCACCGTCCGACCTGGCGGGCTTCTCGCTGCAGCCGTACACCCGGGCCGCAGCACCGATCGACGCGGCTGCACGCTCGGTCCATCTGCGGGTCTTCGTCGACACGCAGAGCGTGGAGGTCTTCGTCAACGCCGGTCACACCGTCGTCTCGCAGCAGGTGCACTTCGCCGAGGGCGACACGGGGATCTCGCTCTACACCGACGGCGGACCGTTGACCGCCTCGGCGATCACGATCCGCGAGTTCGGCACGGCGATCTGAGGCCAGCGCGCGCATCCATACGTCAGGATGGACGGATGGATCTGCAGAACCTGGTCGAACACGGACGTTGGACGACAGCCCCTGCGGCGGTGACGACGGAGCCGGACGGTTCCCTGCTCGTCACCGCCGTCGAGGGAAGTGACGCCTGGCGGCACACCTCGTACGGTTTCGTCCACGACACGGAGCACGCGCTGATCGCGCCGATGCAGCGACGGGCGGCGGTCGAGGTGTCGTTCGTCCTCCACGGCTCCGAGCAGTTCGATCAGGCCGGCGTGTTCCTCCGCGCCTCCGAGTCGACGTGGATCAAGGCCGGGGTCGAGGTGTCCGACGGGGTCGCCCAGCTCGGCGCGGTCGTCACGCACGGCACCTCCGACTGGTCGGTGGCACCGGTCCCCGATTGGCTCGGACGAACGGTCACGGTGCGCGCGAGCCGCGACGGCGACGCCGTGACCGTGCGCGCGCGGGTGGACGACGAGGACTGGCGACTGGTCCGCGTCGCCCACCTCGACCCGGAGGCCGACGTCGAGGCGGGACTGTTCTGTGCGGCCCCGACGCGCGCCGGCCTCACGGTCCGGTTCACCGCGGTGCGTCTCGGTCGGCCGGACGACGCGCTCCACGGCTGACCGTCCGTGCGGTCGCGGCGTTGCGCTCGGCGAGCTGCGCGAACGCGGTGACGAGCTCGGGCGGCTCGACGACGTCGATGTCGGTGTCGAAGCGGTTCAGGGAGGCGGCGAGCGCCACCCACGACCATGCGCCGGCGGTGTAGCGCGTGCGGTCCGGGCCGAGGGGCTCGGCGATGCCGTCGCCGACGAACGGTCGGACCGCCTCGAACGGCAGGTGGAGCACGACGGTGCCGACACAGGGCCAGGCGTCGGTCTGCTCGGATCCCTTGAACCTCGCCGCCACGAACGCCTGCACGTCTCCACCCGGCACCTCACGCGGACGGAACCGCGGTCCGGTCGGCGTCCTCGGCACGATGCGGTCGGCGCGGAAGATCCGCCAGTCGTCGCGGTCGAGGTCCCAGGCCACGAGGTACCAGTGCCCCTGGGAGGTGACCAGGTGGTGCGGCTCGACGCGCCGAGGCGGTTCCGGGTCGTCGTCGGATCGCCCGAACCGGAGCACCTCCCGCGCGCGGATGGCCGCGGACAGCGTGAGGAGGACCGGCACGGCCACCTGCGGCGTCGGTCCGTCTCCGGCTCGGGGCACCGAAGTGACGTCGAGGGCGTCGAGTCGATGCCGCAGCCGCGACGGCAGGACCTGCCGCACGGTCGTCAGCGCTCGGAGCGCCGGCTCCTCGAACCCGGATCCCGCGACGGCCGTGGTCTGGAGGGCGACGGTGAGCGCGACGATCTGCTCGTCGTCGAAGAGCAGCGGCGGGAGTTCACTCCCGGCGTCGAGGTGGTACCCGCCGTCCGGCCCCATCGTGGCCTCGATGCGATACCCCATCTCCCGGAGCCGGTCGACGTCGCGGCGGATCGTGCGGTGGCTGACGTCCAGCCGGTCGGCGAGCAGGGCACCCGGCCAGTCGCGGCGCGCCTGCAGGAGCGAGAGCAACTGCAGGAGTCTGGAGGTCGGTGAGGCCATGGTGCGAGCGTAGTCCGAGTGCAGGACACGATCTGTCCTAGACGCCTGGGACAGTGGTGCTCGACCGGGAGGAGCCCGGCACGACTCGAGGAGCACACATGAGCATCACGACCACGACCCACCTCAACTTCCAGGGCGACGCCCGCGCTGCGCTGGAGTTCTACCAGTCCGTCTTCGGCGGGCGGACGACGATCGCGAGCTACAGCGACGTCGGGATGCCGAAGGACGCCCCGGGCGCCGACCTGGTCGTCTTCGGTCAGGTCGAATCCGAGGACGGCTTCCGGGTGATGGCGTACGACAGCCCCGGAGCTCCGGCGGCGTCCCTGATCGGCACCGGAACGACCCGCCGTGAGCACGGGGCGACCGTCACCGGACAGTCCTGCTTCGTCGCGGTGCGTGGCGAGACGCTCGCGGAGGTCGAGGTGTTCTGGAACCGACTCGTCGTGGGAGGTTCGGTCGTCGAAGAGCTCGCCGCGTCCGCCTGGAGCCCCGGCTTCGGCATGGTGACCGACCGGTTCGGCGTCACGTGGGTGCTCGACGTGGCGGCGGCCGGCTGAGGCGTCCACGCCCGTCCGGCGAGACAGGGAACGGGCCGGTGCGGACGATCACGTCCGCACCGGCCCGTTCCGGTCGTCGGGTTGCGACTCAGCGCACGGTGTCGAACCGCTGACCCTCGGGCTTCGAGGGCAGGAGGAAGAGGACGAGCAGGATGATGCCGCCGACCGACGGGATGAGCGAGAAGAAGTAGAACGGGCCGGGGAAGTTGGCGTCGTGGAGACGGCGCCAAGCGAGGGCCAGGTTCGGGACGATGGTCGCCAACCAGATGAGGCCGAGGAGGACGACACCCGTCAGGATCAGCGGAGCAGCCCCGGGGATCTCGAGGATGCCGGGCTGGGTGTAGTAGGTCCGAGAGCCGGTACTGCTGTCGAACACGACGGCCTCGCGCTGCGCGGCAGCGGATGTCGCGCCGATCAGGACGCCGGTGAAGAACAGGATGTTCGGGATGAGCGCGACGAGGAAGACGAACAGCGTGACCCACCAGTACTCACTCCGAGAAGCACGGCCGGTGAAGGTCGCGTACTTGCGGAGGTAGCGCTTGACCGCCTGCGGGAACGTCGCTCCGTAGAGCGGGAGCGTCAGGTCATCCGGGGAGGCGGCGCCGTGGATCGGAGCGGGCGCGTACGGCTGCTTGTACGTCGGCGTCGCGGGGTAGTCAGGGGTGGCGTTGGAACTCATGGTGTCTTTCGATCGAGGTACTCGGTAATGAGACCCTGGCATAACACATGTCCACCTCAGAACAACTTGCGCGACCGACCGACTTCGGGCATGCTCCGCGGTATTTCGGTGATCCTCATCCAGCCCCGAGCACCCGCTCCGGCCTCCGGTCCTGAGCCTGTCGAAGGGCACACGAGGACCCTTCCACAACCGACCCGACTCGGCATCTGGAATGTCAGTGGTCCATGGTGGACTCGTCCCATGACCGAGACCACGCTCAGCGCGATCCGCGCAAGCGACGAATACGCCGCGCGTCTCGCGGAGTTCTCGGATGAATGGGCGGACCTCCACCGCCAGCAGGCCGTCCTCGACGCACGCAAGGCGCGTCTCCTGGCCCGCTCCGCTGCCTACGCGGACGCTTTCGCCGACGCCACCGTCCCTGCGATCTTCCCGCCGGCCGAACGCCAGGCCCTGTCCCGTCGCTCCACCTGTGCGGCCCTCGCGATGGCGACCCGGATCCCGGAGCGGACGATCCAGCGTGCGACCAACGACGCCGAGCGCCTCGTGAACGACGCACCGGCGGTGCTGGCGTCGCTCGAGGCGGGCCGTATCTCGGCGAGGCATGCACAGGTGATCACGGACCAGCTCTGCGACGTCCCTGCCGCTGGCCGGGCGGTGTTCCTCGAGCAGGTGCTGCCGGTCGCCGAAGGCGCGACCGTCTCGTACCTCCGGCAACGCGCCCGCGTCCTGCGCGAGCGCCTCCATCCGGAATCGATCACCGCCCGAGCGGTCCGCTCTGAGGCCGACCGTCGGGTTGAGTTCGAGCCGGCCGCCGACGGCATGGCCTGGGTGCACCTGTTCACCACCGCGCCGATCGCGCAGGGCATCATCGAGCGGGTCGAAGCGGCCGCCGCGGAGGCACGCCAGGCCGGCGACGCTCGCACCTGCGGACAACTGCAGGCCGACGCCCTCGCGGCGCTCGCACTGACCGGTGTGACCCCGGAGGACGTCGCATCGAACCCGGTGCTCCCGCATCCGATCGAGGTCCAGGAGCACATCAAGCCGACCGTGCAGATCACGGTCCCGGCGCTCACGATGGCCGGTGTCTCAGAGGCCCCTGCCACGCTGGACGGCTACGGACCCATCGACCCCGAGACCGCCGCACGCATCGCGGTGAACGCACCGAGCTTCACCCGGATCCTGGTTCAGCCGGAAACGTGTGCGGTCCTTTCCGTCGGCCGCAGTCAGTACCGCGTTCCGGCCGACCTGCAACGCGCGGTCCGGCTTCGGGACAGCACCTGTCGGGCACCGGGCTGCGGCAGACGGGCCAGAGCGTGCGATCTCGATCATTCGGTCGCGTGGGAGGACGGAGGGGCGACAGATGTCGGGAACCTCGCCTGCCTGTGTCGGCATCACCATCGCATGAAACATCTCCCCGGCTGGAACCTCGACCACAAACCGGGCGGCGTCCTCGAGTGGACGACACCCGACGGCAAACACCACCAGACGGAACCGGACCCCGCCCCGTTCTGACCCCGCCGACGAAGGCTCCTTCGTGGTCACTTCGACAAGCTCAGTGACCGGAGGAGGTTCAGCCGGAACGTCTCGGTCCCTGAGCCTGTCGAAGGGCAGTCGGGTAGGGACACCTCGGCGAGCGGAAGCGGTCCACGCGGGGCACTTCCGGTCCCGCCGCCGGCCAGAGCGCACGCCGAACCGTGTCCCGGAAAGCGCTTGCCGGGCGCACGCTCGCACCGGTAACCTCGTCCGGAACCCCACCCGGAAGGTCGCGATGCTGCGCCGAAACGACACCTCCACCACGCCGATGGTCGTCAATGACAACGCCGCCTGGTGTTGGTTCCAGGACGAGCGCGCACTCGTCGATCCAACGTCGAACCTGCTCGTCGTCGGCTCGATCGCGTCAACGGGCGGCGTCGACGGCGAGCAGCGCGGCGGCAACGTCGAGGTCACCGTCGTCGACCTCACCACCGGCACCGCCGACATCGTCGTCCTGCACGCACTCCTCGAGTCCGACGACCACGATGTCCCGGCTCTCTGGCGGCGGCGCGACGGGCGCTGGCTCGCGATGTACACCCGCCACAAGACCGACGACCTCACCCGCTGGCGCATCAGCGAACCGGATGACCCACGCCACTGGGGGCCCGAGCAGACGTTCGACTGGAGCGCCCACACCGGTGGACTCGGCGTGACGTACTCGAACCTCCACGAACTCGACGGCCGCATGTACTGCTTCGCCCGCGCCGTCAACGACGACCAGTGCGCGCTCGTGTCGGACGACGACGGCGACACCTGGAACTACGCCGGCAAGCTCTTCACACGGCCGAAGGTCGGTTACGTCAACGGCTACACGCGCTACGTCTCCTCCCCCGGTCGCATCGACCTCATCACCACCGACCACCACCCGCGCGACTACGACAACAGCGTCTACCACGGATTCCTCGACGCCGACGGGCTCCACCGGACCGAGGGCGCCGTCGTCGACCCGCATCCGTTGCGTGGCGACGCACCCTCGCAGGTCGAGCTCACCACCCTCGTCGCTGCCGGCTCACGAATGCCCGACGGCGGCACCTGGGCCGGCGACCGACTCTCCCACTGCTGGACCGTCGACGTGCGACGAGCCCCCGACGGCACCGTGGCCGCCGCCGTCTCCGCCCGCGCCGACGACGGACCAGCGCATCCGGACGAGGCGACCGAACGCCTCCGGCCCGTCCTGGACCACCGGTTCCTGTTCGCCCGCCTCACGCCCGGCGGCTCCTGGCAGGTGCACCCGCTCGCCCTCGCCGGCCCCGGCCTCCTCCCGCACGAACAGGACTACACCGGACTCGCCGCCATCGACCCGGACGACCTCGACTCGCTCTACGTCTCGACGCCGATCGATCCTCGGGACGACCAGCCGCTCGCCCACCACGAGATCTTCCATGGTCGCACCGGCGACGGCGGAGCGACCTGGACGTGGACGCCGCTCACGGAGGACTCGGACGTCGACAACCTGCGTCCGATCGTCGCACCCGGTGACCCCTCGACGGTCTCGCTCCTGTGGTTCCGCGGGAACATGGCGAGCTCGCAGGACCACCGGTGCGAGGCCGTCCTGCTCAGGCTGCCACGCACCGAGTGACGACCGGTCACTGGGCCAGGACACCTCGCCGCTGAAGTCCGAAACCTTCCGGAGCTCGGCCCGGACGAACGGCCAGCTCACGCCGCATGACGACCGGTCACTCCGGCCAGGACACCTCGCCCCTGAAGTCGGGATGCTTCCGGAGATACGCCTGGATGAAGGGGCAGTACGGGACGATCGTCAGTCCTCGCTCGACCGCATCGTCGAGTGCCGCGGCGGCGAGGACGCTGCCGAGCCCTCGTCCGCCGAAGTCCGGAGCGATCTCGGTGTGGGTGAAGAGGATGCGACCGGGCTCCTCCCGGTACCCGGCGATCCCGGCGACGCGCTCCCCCACCTGGATCTCGTACTCATGGCTGTCATCATTGCGGACGACCTGCGGGCCGTCCTCGGGTGTGCTCGATGTCGACATCGGGGCTCCCTTCCGTTCGTTCCCCACTGTACGTCGAGCGATCCGTCATGTGCTGTTTACGCAGGGGCCGATTCCGCAACGTGCCGGAAACACGCGCACAGGCCATCGGAAACACGCCGGTGTCACGCTGGGCGCACCCGACGCGCTCCAGCCGCGTCCCTGCGGAGAGGCACCTCGAATGGATCAAGGAAACACAGCGTTCATCCTGATATCAGCGGCACTCGTGCTGCTCATGACACCAGGGCTCGCGTTCTTCTACGGCGGCCTGGTCAAGGCGAAGAGCGTCATCAGCATGATGATGATGAGCTTCGGCGCACTCGGCCTCATCGGCGTCCTCTGGGTGCTCTACGGGTACGCGATCGCGTTCCCCGGCTCCGAAGGCACCGTCGCCCCCTGGGCGATCGACACGGGGAACATCGGCCTGACCGCCGCCCTCGAGACGCCTGAGGGAGCGGCCTACCCGCCACTCGCCTTCGTCGCCTTCCAGGCCACCTTCGCGATCATCACCGTCGCCCTCGTCTCCGGCGCCATCGCCGACCGCGCGAAGTTCGGCTCCTGGATGATCTTCGCCGGCATCTGGGCGACCGTCGTCTACTTCCCCGTCGCGAGCTGGGTGTTCAACTTCGGCCTCGCCGACGACGGCAGCTTCGCGTACGGCGGTTGGATCACGCACGGCCTGCAGGACGTCTTCGGCGTCGGCGTCATCGACTTCGCCGGTGGCACCGCGGTCCACATCAACGCCGGTGCTGCAGCCCTCGCCCTCGCGCTCGTCCTCGGCCGCCGCGTCGGGTTCAAGAAGGGCGTCCACGTCCCCCACAACCCGCCGTTCGTGCTCCTCGGCGCCGGTCTGCTCTGGTTCGGCTGGTTCGGCTTCAACGCCGGTTCGGAACTGGCGGCCGACGGCACCGCTGCACTCGTGTTCGTCAACACCATCGCGGCGCCGGCCGCAGCCCTGCTCGCCTGGCTCATCGTCGAGAAGATCAAGGACGGCAAGCCGACCTCTGTCGGTGCCGCATCGGGTGCCGTCGCCGGTCTCGTCGCGATCACCCCGGCGTGTGGTTCGCTGCACCCGATCTGGGCCATCGTCCTCGGCCTCGTGGCCGGTGTCGTGTGCGCCCTCGCCATCGAACTGAAGTTCAAGCTCGGCTTCGACGACTCGCTCGACGTCGTGGGTATCCACCTCGTCGGTGGCCTCATCGGAACCCTGTACCTCGGCTTCTTCGCCAACGGCACCGGCCTCTTCATGGGTGGTGACGCTTCGCAGCTGCTCGTCCAGGCGATCGCCGCGTTCGCCGTCCTCATCTACTCCTTCGTGCTCGCCTTCATCATCGGCTTCGCGATCGAGAAGACGATCGGCTTCCGCGTGAAGAACGAGGACGAGATCGCCGGCATCGACACCGTGGTCCACGGTGAAGAGGGGTATGTCCTGGTCGACACCAAGGCCTGATCCACCGGCCTGAACGACCTGCCCGACCCGACCCGACGAGGACGAGATGCGCGGAGCAGCTGGACCCGAACCGGCTGCCACCCCCGCTCATCTCGTCCTCGTCGACGTCGCGTCACGACCACCGGCCGACCCGGGCCCGCCCCGGCTCGTCCGGTTCGCCGACCTCGTCCGGCAACCACTCGACCGTGGCCGTGGCAGCGTGCGAGACGTCTGGACGAGCACCGACGTCGACCGCCTCATCCGCTGGCGACTGCAGGTCGTCGAGCTCCGTGACGCCGCCGGACTCATCGCCGCTCCCGACGACATGAACCACGCGATCGTCGGCTTCGCCGGCCCACAAGTCGCGGTCCGCGCGGGCGGGAACGAGCTGAACGGCCCCGGGCGCATCCTGCACCGCGACGAGGTCCTGACGGTCCGCGAAGCCTCGGTGCGCCTCTCGAGACCACGGCTCCGGGCCTCGGGGTCGAGCTCGATGATCCTGCTGAGCTACAGCACCTCGGAGGACCCGCCGACGCTGAGCTTCGAGCAGCCGGACGCCGCGCACGATCCCGCCGACGGCCTGCGGATCACCCTCGCCCTGCGCGGTCCGATCCGGCGCGGCGAGGGCGAGGTCCCGCAGGGTGCCGCACTCGTCTCCGCGCCGTTCGCCGTTCCGCCGCGCTACCGCTGAGCGGCCGAAGCCTGCATCGCAGCACGGCGCGCCTGCGCACGCTCCGACCTCCCACGGCCCGTCATCACCAGCATCAGGACACCTGTCCCCCCGAGGATGACGGTGAAGACCGCTCCGAGGCCCGTCATCCACTCGCCCTCGCCCCCATAGCCCTCGACGACCGCCGCACCCGGGTCTGTCGCCCGGTACACGATCACGACCTCGTCGCCGACGGACGGCCGGTCGCTGATGTCCCAGGACTCCCACACCGAGTGCACGACGTCGTCGGTGGACCGGTAGTCGACCCGGAAATCCAGGTCGGAGGCCTCGACACCGTCCTGCACTTCGGTGATCGTGCCGGTGGTGCGCGTCCCCGTCTCCAGCAACTGGTCGTCCGCAAGCCGGAGGCCGACGCCGATCGCGATCATCACCGGACCGACGAGGAGCATGCCCAGGATCAGCGCGGCGACGCCGAGACGGTTGCGGGTGGGATGCGACGCCGCGGCGGCAGGTTGCTTCTGGAGGTCCACCCGCCCATCTCAACACACGAGCGGTCAGGCCGATGCCTCCGACGCACCGGTCCGGCCGTCGGCGAACCGCTGTCGCGCGTGCTGCTGCCGCGACCCGACGGGCACCGCCTCGGTCGCCGCCGGGAGCCCCATGGACGGGGTCGACACGTAGATGCTCTCGGCGCGATCGACGAGGAACGTCTCGTGCCAGACGCCGACGGCCTTCGGCGCGGATCGGGCACGCTTGTTGAAGCGCGACCAGGCGGGCCGATGGGCGGAGGCCGGAGCCGACGCGTAGGCGTAGAGCTTGTCGATCGACGACCAGTACTGGACGAGGTACGGGCCGCTGGAACCGAGCAGGATGTGCGAACCGAGGAGCCCGGACTCCGGGTCGGACATGAGCTCCTGCAGCATGCGCGGCATGTCACCGAAGATCGGGAGCCACTTGTCCACCCGCCACCACTGGTTGATGGTCATTCCGATGTGGAACACGACGAGCTCACCCTCGTGACGATGGGTGATTCGGCCGACGACGACGCGTGACATAGACTGCTCCTGTTCGATAGTGACGCTATCCAAGTTGGATAGTAGCACTATCCAGACGAGGGGGACAGGATGAGGATCTCGGAACTCGCGGCGGTGTCCGAGGTGCCGGTGGCGACCATCAAGTACTACCTGCGCGAGCAACTCCTCCCCGAGGGCGAGCGCACCTCGGCGACCCAGGCGAGTTACGGCGACGCACACGTGTCCCGGCTCCGCGTGATCCGCGCGCTGCTCACCGCCGGCGTGAGCATCGCGGAGACCCGCAACGTCGTCGCCGCGCTCGACTCGCCGCCGGCGGGCCCCTACGACCTCCTCGGCGTCGCCCACACCGCCGTCACCCCGCGCCCGAGCGGTCCGGTCGACACCACCCGCGCACTGGAGCTCTACGAACGACTCGGCGGGATCGAGGCGCAGTGCGACCCCGGACTCCTCGCCGGCCTGGCCGGGGCCCTGGATACCCTGGAACGAGCGGGCTTCACCGTGCCACCCACGGTCCTCGACCGCTACGTCGTCGCAGCGCGCCGCATCGCCGAAGCCGAGATCGACGGCATCCCCGCGGACTCCCCCGAGCTCGCGGTGCAGTACATCGTGCTCGGCACCGTGCTCACCGAACCGCTGATCCTCGCCCTCCGTCGGGCGGCCCAGCAGGTGGTGTCGTCGGAGCGGTTCGCGGGGACGGGAGCGCCGGCAACCCAGCCGTCCTGAGGCTCAGGCGCCCAGCGCCTCAGGCGTCGAGTTCCGCCGAGGTGGGCGGGTTCGCCCCCGGCCGCGACACCGTGATGCTCGCGGCCCGCGCGGCGCGGTCGAGCAGCTGCTGCAGCACCTCGTCGGACACCCCACGAAGCCGTTCCTCGACCCCGGGCCCCGCGATACCGGCGGTCAGCAGTCCGTCGATCAGCGCACCCATGAACGTGTCGCCGGCACCGACGGTGTCGGCCACCTGCACCCGCGGCGTCTCGATCTCGAGCACGGAACCGTCTCTGACCGCGACAGCCCCGTCACCACCCATCGTCACGACCACGAGTCCCGGCCCGGCCGCGACCCACTCCCGAGCGGCGTCGACCGGTGCCACACCGGGCAGCAGGAACGCGACGTCCTCGTCGCTCGCCTTCACGACGTGCGCACGCGCGATGCAGTCGAGCGCCGCCTGACGGACGCGGGCCGCGTCGTCGATGAGCGACGGCCGGATGTTCGGGTCGTAGGTGATGAGCGCCGAGGGACGACGCGCCTCGACCAACTCGCGGAGGCGGTCGGCACTCGGCTCGAGGACCGAGGCGATCGAGCCGGTGTGGACGACGGCGGCGTCCGGCGCACCCGCGGCCTCCAGATCGAGCGAGAGGTCGAACTCGTAGGTGGCCGCGCCCTCGGCGTCGAGGGTCGCCTGCGCCGTGGACGTCCGGCCGGTCGGAGCGGACACGAGGGTCACCGCGGACGCGTCGAGCCAGGAGCGGATCGCCACGCCTCGCTCGTCGTCGCCCACATGGGTCACCAGGGCCGGGGCGCGGCCCAGCCGACCGAGGGTGATCCCGACGTTCGCCGGGCTGCCGCCGGGACTCTCCGCCTGCGTCCCGTCGAGCCGCCGGACGATGTCGATGAGGGTCTCGCCGGCGATGAGGACGTCGGTCGTGGGGGCTGCGTGCATGGCATCTCTCTCTGCTGGATCCGAGGGTCGGGTGGCGTCAACCGGCGTCGGTCGACACCGCGGCGATGAGCGAGTCGCGCTCGATGATCGGCATGGTGACCAGCTCGTGCCCGAGGGCGTGCTGACCGAGGAGCATCGAGGCTCCGAGCGCGCCGATCTCCTGGTAGGGCAGCCGTGCGGTGGTGAGGCCCGGGCGCAGGTAGCCGGCGAGGATCTCGTCGTCGAAGGAGACGACGGAGACGTCCTGCGGGATCCGACGTCCCTGTTCGAGCAGCACCTGGTAGGCACCGAAGGCGACGCCGTCGTTCGCGGCGAGGATGGCCGTGACGTCCGGGTGGCGCTCGAGGAGCGTGGCCGTCGCCTCGTAACCGGGTTCCGGCTGCCACTCGACGATGTCGACCCGAGCAGGTTCGATCCCGGCCTCCGCGAACGCCGCGGCGATGCCTGCGAAGCGGAGTGCCACCGTGGCCGTCTGTCGCGGATCGTCGATGACGTCCTGCGGCAGGTCGCCGACCACGCCGATCCGTCTGTGGCCCGCGTCGACGAGCCGTTTCGCGACCGCGTACCCGGCCGCACGTTCGTCGGGCAGGACGTTCGCGTGTCCCGAGGAGGACGCTCCGTTGAGCACGACGACGGGGACACCGGTCGAGGTGGCGGGGAGGTCGATGAGGCGGGCGCCGAGGAGGCCGATGAGGATGCCGTCGACCCGGTGGTCGATCATCGTCTCGAAGGCGCGGGCGAGACCACCCTCGATCCCCTCGGTCTCCGCGATGAGCATCGTGTGGTCGTGGGCCTTCGACACCTCGAGCGCACCGCCGATGAGCCCCGAGGCGTGCCGGGTGAGCGTGACCTCGTCGGAGATGAACCCGATCGTCCTGGTCTTCCCGCGGCGCAGCACCTGGGCCGCGGGGTTCGGGCGGTAGTCGAGCTCCGCCGCGGCGGCGCGTACCCGTTCGACGGCGTCCGCGGACAGCCGGGAACCGGGGCGGTCGTTCATGATCATGCTCACCGCGGCCTTGGACATGCCCGCGCGCTCCGCGACGTCCGCGAGGGTCGTGCGGCGGCGTTGCGTGGACATGACACTCCCTCGTGCGGTTTGCTGAATCAGTTCAGCATATCGCGCGGAGCTGTGTTATGTTTCGTCTGCTGAATCCGTTCAGCACCTCCATTCACGGCTCATCGTCCGCGCCCTGCGAACGGTCGGCCCCGATTTCGCAGGAGCAACAACGTGGTTGATCTGAGTCGCAGGGCGGCACTCGCCCTGCTCGGTCTCGGTCTGGCGGGCACGGCCATCTCCTGGCCGCGCCTCACCGGCGGAGACATCCCCGGCCGAGGTGACGACGCCCTCACCGTCGCCCTCTTCGGCACCGCCCAGGACGCCGCCGCCCGGCAGTCGCTCGTGGACGGCTTCCAGAAGCTGCACCCCGACATCCCCGTCCGGATCATCGCGATCCAGGGCCAGGACTGGGGTAACTTCTTCGCCAAGATCCTCACGATGGTCGCGGCCGGCACCCCGCCGGACATCGTGTCGGTCGCCACGGAGGGCACGCAGCTGTTCGCCGAGCGACTCGCCCACCCGATCGACGAGTACGTGCAGCGCGACGCCGCCGAGCTGCAGGAGTACTTCGACGACGTGAACCCCTCGCTCATCGAGTCGTTCATGTACAAGGGCAACCTGTTCCAACTGCCCGACAACTTCAACGCGGCGAACATGTACTACAACACCTCCGCGTTCGAGCGGGCCGGCCTCGAGCGCCCGCGCGACGACTGGTCGGTCGAGGACTTCTTCACCGTCGGCCGCACCATGCAGGCCAGTGCCCCCGGCTCGTTCCTGCCGTACTTCTGGAACAACCGTCTCTGGGGCGGCGTCGTGCCCTGGTTGTACATCAACGACACGAGCTTCCTCACTGAGGAGAAGGCACCCGGCGGCGACTGGATGTGGTCGAAGTTCTACCCGGACGAGACCCCGCGTGGTGGCGGATACCTGTGGGAGAACGCCGACGCACTCAGCGACCGCACCGTCGAGAGCTTCGAGGTCCTGCAGCGCATGGTCTCCGAGGGCATCGCCGCGAACCCCGCCCAAGGCGGCGGCAACGAGCTCGTCTCGCTCTTCTCCCGCGGCTCGGTCGGCATGACGCCGGCCGGCGGGTTCTGGGTCAAGGGCCTCAACGACGCCGGCCTGGGCGACGACGAGTACGACGTCACCTACTTCCCGAAGATGCGCGGCCAGCGCCACCAGTTCGGAGCCGGCGGCTACGCGATGATGCAGACCTCAGAACGCAAGGACGAGGCGTGGGAGTGGATGAAGTACTGCATCTCCGTCGAGGGCATGTCGATCGCGCACAGCCAGCCCGACTCGTCGCTGCCTCGGCGCTCGCTCAACGCCGAGCTCTACGGCGGTGACATCGGCCCGAAGCACTGGGAGGTCTTCTACGACACCCTCGACCGGTTCCCGACGACCGGCCCGATGCCCGCACCGCCCCAGCAGGCGGCCGTGGAGTCGGCCCTCATCAAGAACGTGGTCGGCACGATCACGAACGGCCCGAACGGCGTCCGCCGCGGCCTCGAGACGATGCAGCGGGACCTCGAGCTCGCGCTGAAGGGACGATGATGGCACTGCAGTCACCGACGGCGACCCGGGCACTGGTCGTCCCGCCCGAAGCCGAGACCGGACGCCGCAAGCGTGCCCCTCGCGGCAGCCGACTGCTCGTCTGGGTGTTCCTCGCCCCGACGCTCATCGGCCTCGGACTCTTCAGCTTCGTCCCGATCATCGGGTCGTTCGTCCTCGCCTTCTTCCGGTGGGACATCATCTCGGCACCCGAGTTCGTCGGCGTCGGCAACTTCGTCGACCTCGCCGCCAACCCCACGGTGCGCGTGTCCTTCCTGAACACGGTCGGCTTCGTCGTGGTGGCGGTCACGCTGCAGCTCGCCGTCGCCCTCCTGCTCGCGATCCTCGTGCAGTCGCGGATGCCGGAATGGCTGCGTACCTTCTTCCGCTCCGCACTGTTCTTCCCGTTGGTGTTGTCGGCCGCGTCCGTGTCGCTCGTGATGTCGTACCTGTTCAACCAGGAGTTCGGCCTCGTCAACGAGTTCCTCGGACTCTTCGGCGTCGGGAACATCGGCTGGCTGACGACCGGGTTCGGCGCGAAGATCGTCGTCCTCCTCGTCTACGTGTGGCAGAACTTCGGCTTCACCTTCCTGCTGTTCATCGGTGGACTGGCCGCGATCCCGCGCGAGGTCTACGAGGCGTCGTCGCTCGACGGCGCGTACGGCTGGAGCCAGTTCCGGAACGTCACCCTGCCCCTCGTGAGCCCGACGATGCTCGTCGCGTCCGTCATGGCCATCATCAGCGCCCTGCAGATCTTCGACCAGCCGTACGTCCTCACACGAGGTGGTCCGGGAGACGACACCCGCACCGCGGTGATGGTGATCTACGAGTCCGCGTTCCAGCAGCTCGACTTCGGTCTCGCCGCAGCGATCGGCATCGTGCTGACGCTCCTGATCATGCTCGTCACCGCCGCACAGTTCCGACTGAGCAAGCGTTTCGTCTTCTACGGATGAGGTCCCAGATGTCCATCGCAGCAGTCACCCCCGACTCATCACGCCGCCGACTCGCCACGGCCGGGAAGTTCCTCGTCCTCGTCCTCGCCGCGTTCCTCACGCTCGCGCCCGTCGTATGGACGCTCATCACCGCGCTCACCCCCGCGAACGTCGACACCGGGCAGACCGAGTTCGGCCCGGGCGCGTTCATCGACGTCTTCCAGAAGATCCCGATCCTGCTCTACACGTGGAACAGCGCACTGGTGACGCTCCTCATCGCGGCCGGACAGATGCTCAGTGCGGCGATGGCCGGCTACGTGTTCGCGCGCTTCGACTTCGGCGGCAAGCGCATCCTGTTCGGACTGATCCTCGCCACGATGATGGTGCCGATGCAGGTGACGATCGTCCCCGTGTTCATGCTCATCCGCGGCATGGGACTGTCGGACACGCTCCTCGCGCTCATCATCCCGATGATCCCGACGGCGTTCGGCACCTTCCTCATGCGGCAGTACTTCATGGGGTTGCCGCCGGAGCTCGCCGAGGCGGCGCAGATCGACGGCGCGGGACCGTGGAAGATCTTCTTCCGCATCTACCTGCCGCTCGCCGCCCCGGGCCTCGCGATCGTCGGCATCCTCGCGTTCAACTACCACTGGAACGAGTTCTTCCGACCACTGATCCTCACGATCAGCGAGCAGAACTTCACCCTCCCGCTCGGGCTCGTGACCCTGCAGGGCAACCTCGGCACCGGGTCGGTCGCGACCGTCCTCGCCGGTGTCGTCCTGTCCATGATCCCGGCTGCGCTGGTCTTCGTCTTCGGCCAGAAGCCGCTGCGCGAAGGGCTCACCGCCGGCGTCAGCAAGTGACCGGCACCACCGCCCTCCCCTCGATCCGACCGATCTCGAACCGAAAGGAAGCCATGACCGGCCTCCACGCAACGCACGTCCTCGACCGCGGCTTCCCGCTGCTGCACCCCCGACCCGAGGCCGGGTGGTTGAACGACCCCAACGGCATCATGTTCGTCGACGGTCGCTGGCACGTCTTCTTCCAGTACAACCCGGGGTCGGCCAGGCACGAGGACATCCACTGGGGTCACGTGAGCTCGCCGGACCTGCTCGCCTGGGAGGAACACCCGGTGGCCCTGGCTCCACGCCCGAACACCACCGACGGCTTCGGCTGCTGGAGCGGCGTCGGGGTCGTCGATCAGGGCCGGCCGGCCGTCGTGTACTCGGGCGCGCGTGATCGACACGGGTTGTCGGAGGTCGTCGTCGTCCACGGCCCGGCGGATGCGCAGGACTGGAGCGGCGAACGTGTCGTCGCGGCCTCGCTCCCCGCCGATGAGCGCGTGACGATGGTGCGCGACCCGTTCGTCTTCGAGCTGGGTGGGCGCCGCTGGGCGATCCAGGGCGCGGGTCGCTCCGACGTCGGTGGCGCACTGCTCCTCTACGGCGTCGACGACCTCGACGCCTGGACCGAGGAGGGGTACCTGCTGACGGCCGAGGCGCCGGTCGTCTCGGAGCTCGCTCCGTGCGAAGGGTGGGAGTGCCCCCAGCTCGTGCGCGTCGGCGACGACTGGGTGCTGCTGGTCTCGCTGTGGCTCGACGGCCGTCCGCACCGCGGGGTGGCCTGGGTCCTCGGCTCGATGGAGCTCGACGAGGCCACCGGGCGACCCGTGTTCAGAGCCCGCCGGACCGGCATCATCGACGAGGGGTCGAGCTTCTACGCGCCGCAGGCCGTGCAGTCCGACGGCTCGGACGGACAGTCGGAGCGGGTACTGCTCTGGGGCTGGGCCCAGGAGATCGCACCCGAGGGCGTGCGTGGCCGGACGCAGGCGGACACCGAGGAGCAGGGGTGGTCGGGCATGCTGACGTTCCCGCGCGAGCTCGTGGTCCGCGGCGACGAGGTCGAGCTGATACCGGCGCGGGAGCTGACGAGGCTCCGTGCCGAGCTCGTCGACGCGGCGGAACTCCCTGATCAGGCGGAGGTGCGACTCACAGGCGCAGGCACGGCCTCCCTCGAGCTGGAGGGCTCGGACACGCAGCTGATCTGGCGGGGCGAGCTGATCGAAGGCGACGAGGTCCGGATCCTCATCGACGCGTCCATCGTCGAGATCCACCACACCGGGCACCCCGCTCGGACCTTCCGCGCGTATCCGGCCGATGGCGAGCGGTACGCCGTGCGGCACGACGCGGGGGTGCGAGCCGACGCCTGGTCGCTGGCCCTCCCCGTCGCGGGCGGCGTGTCGGCGTCCCACTGACGCGGAGACGCGGTGACGCGCAGCGCTGGGTGCGCCGCGCGTCACCGCATGCGGTTGCCGGACCTACTTCGCGAGGAACTCCAGGACGGCCCGGTTCCATTCCTCCGCGTGGCTGACGTTGACGCCGTGCGGCGCACCCTCGACGACGTACAGCGTCGACGACGGGATCGCCGCGTGCGTCCGTGCACCGGAGCCCTCGAAGGGGACGGTCGCATCGCTGTCGCCGTGGATGACGAGGGTCGGGACGGTGACGTTCGGCAGGTCGTCGCGGAAGTCGGTGTTCGCGAACGACGCCATGGCCTCGAGTGCGGCGGGCTTGAACGCCTGGTGCGCGAGCGCGAGGGCCTCCTGACGCTGCTCCTCCGTGACCTTCAGCTCGCCGTCCACTGAGAAGAAGTCGGTCGTGAACTGGTCGTAGAACGCGTCCTGATCCGCCGTGAGCCCGGCCGTCATCTTCGCGGCCTCGGAGACCGGGAGGGGCCCGTCAGGGTTTCCGGCCGTCTGCAGCAGGTACGGCGGAACCGCGGAGGCGAAGACCGCGCTGTGGATGCGCTCCGAACCGTGGCGGCTGAAGTACCGGGCGACCTCACCGCCACCCATCGAGAACCCGACGAGCGTCACGTCGCGCAGGTCGAGCGCTTCGAGCACCGCCTGCAGGTCGTCGGTGAGCCGGTCGTAGCCGTAACCGGTGAGCGGCTTGTCGCTGCGACCGAAGCCGCGGCGGTCGTAGGTGATGACGCGGTAGCCTGCGGCCTCGAAGGCCGGGACCTGTTCCTTCCACGACGCACCGGACAGAGGCCAACCGTGGATGAGGACGACCGGGCGTCCCGTGCCACCGGTGTCGTCGACGTGCAGGTTCGTGTCCTTCAGCAGGCCGTGGTGTGCGGTGATCTCCGTCATGGTGCTCCTCTCCCGGGCCGCGGTTCGCGGCCACTTAGACCAGCTTCGGCGGAGGCGGCGCGAGCGGATGGGGGCTTGCGAACCGCGAGGCGATGTCCTATCCGCTGAAGACTCCGGCGACGTTGCGACCAGAGACGTTCACCGCTCGGTCGGGAGCAACCCCAACCGCCGCGCGGTGGCCAGCGCGTCCTCGCGGGAGTCGACGCCGAGCTTCCGGTAGACGTTCCGGAAGTGGAACTTCACCGTGTTCGCGGACACGTACAGCGCCTGTGCGACGTCCTGCCGGGTCCGGCCCTCCGCGGAGAGCTGCAGGATCCGGCGCTCGGTGGCGGTGAGCTCCACGAGCTGCACGGTCTCCGGCGTCGGCTCGGGACTCGAGGCGAGCGTCCGCTCGATCCACGCGTGGGTCGCACTGGGCGACATCGTGCCGAGGAGGTGTCGAAGCGGCCTGCGCGGCGCGACCACGAAGGGCGTGAGCATCCCGGTCCGCGCCGTCGTGGCGATCGCCTGGAGGAGGTGCCGCCGACCGTCCTCGTCCGAGTCGTCGGCGAGCGCCGAGGTGATGAGCAGCTCCGTCTGCGCACCGGCGTCGATGCGCTCCTCCGCGAGCCCGGCGGTGGCGAGTTCCCGCGCGAGGGGTTTACGGTCGGTCAGGAGCGCGAGCCGCGAGGCGACCGCCGCGGTGTGGGCGTTCCGGTCACGGCCGTCGAGGAGGACGCTGGCCTCCGTCGGGCGGTCGAGGGCGAGGAGGAGTGACGCTTCCACGGCGTCGAGGAGTCGCTCCGATCCGGCATGACGCAGGCTGCGACCGGCGAACACGCGGGTGCGCTCGATGAGCTGCAGCGCCGCCCGTCGATCGCCCCACAGGAGTGCGTGCTGCGCCTGCGCGTAGGTGATGAACGGGGCCCAGGACCGCTCGCGGTTGACCTGGAGCTCCAGCGTCGCGAGCGCGGCCTCCGCCGCCGCACGGTCGACGCGGGCGATGGCGATCAGCGCCCGGGCGATGGACCCGGACAGTTGGACCAGGGGCACCATCCACCCGTGCGCGCCGCCCCCGTCGTCGTGGCGCTCGAGCCAGCGGTCTGCCTCCACGATCTCGCCGCGCACCGCGTAGAGCAGGGCGAGCTTGCCGGAGGCGTCCCCACCGTTCCGGCCGTCCCAGGACTCGTGCCGGAGCTCGTACGCCTCGCGCAGCACGAGGCTCGCCTCGTGGAGGTCTCCCACGAGCAGTTTCGTGATCCCCACCTGCAGCAGGGCGGTGGGGACGCGGGGCGCGAACTCGGTCGGGCGGTGCACGCGGGCTCGGCGAGCGAGCTCCTCGGTGATCCGCGCGTAGTGCAACGCCCGCTGGTGCCGGCCGTGCACGCGGTAGGCGATCATGAACGCCGTCGATGCGCTCAGGCTGATGCGCGCGAGCTCGGAGCGGGCGCGGTCACGGATGTCGTCGGGATCAGTCGGGAGCTGGAACCGCCCCACCGACTGGTCGAGTGCGTCGGTCTCCCCGCGGATGTTGAGCCGGATCTCGCGGACGGCGAAGACGATGGGGTGGTTCGAGAGCACGCGCGCCGGGAGCGCCTGCAGCGCGCGGTCGAGCGTCGCGAGGTCGAGCGCCATGAGGATCCCCCACTCGTACTCGATCACCGAGACGACCGTGTCCCAGTCCTCCTCCTGGATGGCCGTGGTGAGGAGACGGGTGACCGGGGCGACGTCCGTGGGGTGGAGGAACCCCGCCCCGAGGGAGGGAAAGTACCTCTTCCGACCGGTGTGCACGGGTCAACCCTAAGTGACCGCCACCTGTCGGGGAACACCCGGGGCAGGATGCGGGGTGGTCTTTGGCCGATCCGCCCGGACCGCGTCGGGGTTGCCGCTCTACTGATCCTCGGCCCCGCAGCTGGGGCCAGGTTTTCGGCGGCAGCACCGCCGCTTCACGGGGAAGGCGACACACATGCAGCAGCACACGGGTCGAAGGAGTCACCGCGCACGGTGGCGGAGCCGGTGGGGGGCTCCGTCCGCCGGTCGCGCCTCCATGGGGATCATCGGGGTGACCGTCCTGTCGGCGCTCTCGCTCGTCGGGGTCGGGTCGAGCGCGCAGGCGCTGCCGGGGACGCCGGGGACGCCGCAGTCGGGCTCGGTGGTCTACTCCGAGGACTTCGAGAACGGCGTGACGTCGCCGACGTACCTCGAGGACTACGTCGGAGCCGACGGCACGCGGTACACCGCCGACGCCTCCTGGCGCGACCACACCCAGTGCAACGGCAACATCACGAGCTTCGCCTCGTCCGCGGAACCGCAGTGCCTCGCGGCATCGGCGTCCGGCGAAGGGCGCACGCGGCAGCTCGCCTGGGCCCTCGGCGCCGGCGACACGGCCAACCACTCCGTGAGTGCCTGGACCTCGCAGCAGACCCTCACGATGAACCCGCCGAACGCGGTCGAGTTCGCGACCGTCGACCCGATCGCGCTCACGAGCGCCGGCCGGTACCTCACGACCTCGGTGGATCTCGCCGCGGTGTCCTGCAACGCGTCGCAGCAGCCCGTCCTCGAGTTCTTCCTCACCGACGACCAGGGCGGCGCGCACTCCGTCGGGGCCGTCAACGGCTGTACCGCAGCCGGCTCCCGGTCCGTCACCGCACCGGCCACCGGCGCGGCCGGGGCCGACAACGTCCGTGTCGGCACCTACGTCTCGCCGGGAGCGGTCCTGCTCCCCGGCGCGACCGTCGGCATCGTCGCCCGCAACCTGACCGGTGGCGGCACGGCCGGCAACGACCACGCCTTCGACAACATCCAGGTGCTCGACGTCTCCCCGCAGTTGGACAAGTCGTTCAGCCCGGCGAGCGTCGTCGCCGGTGAGACGTCCACGCTGACCCTCACGATCACCAACACCGACGAACTCGCGGCGAAGAACGGCTGGTCCTTCACGGACGCGCTGCCCGCCGGCCTGACGATCGCCGACGGCGACGCGTCGACCACCTGCCCGTCGGGTGTCGTCACCGCGCCCGAGGGCGGCTCGTCGATCGACGTCACCGGGAACCTCAGCCAGGGCATGATCTCCTGCGCCGTGACCGTCGAGGTCACGTCGCCCGTCGCCGGGACGTTCACGAACGGGCCCGACAACATCACGAGCGTGGGCCTCAACCCGCCGGCCGACGCCACGGTCGAGTTCGTGCCGCAGGCTCCCGCGATCACCGTCGTGAAGTCCGCGTCCCCCGTTGCGGCGGAGTACGCCGTCGGCGACGAGATCACCTACTCCTTCCTCGTCACCAACACCGGCAACGTCCCGCTCACCGACGTCCAGGTCGACGAGGGCACGTTCACGGGGACCGGCGAACTCTCCGACGTCGTCTGCCCGGCGGGAGCCGCCTCGCTCGCGCCCGCGGCGACCGTCACCTGTGAGGCCACCTACACGATGACGCAGGCCGACATCGACGCCGGTACCGTCTCCAACTCGGCCACCGCGACCGGGACACCGCCGCAGGGCCGGCCGCAGGTCTCACCGCCGTCGGAGGTCACCATCCCGGGCGTGGCCCAGGCCCCGGCGCTCTCCGTCGCGAAGTCGGCGACGCCGACCACGGTCGCGCACGCCGGCGAGGACGTCACCTACTCGTTCCTCGTCACCAACACCGGCAACGTCACCCTGACCGACGTCTCGATCGTCGAGGGCGAGTTCACCGGCACCGGCGAGCTCTCCGACGTGGTGTGCCCGGCCACAGCCGGCTCGCTCGCCCCGGCGGCGACCGTCACCTGCGAAGCGAGCTACACGGTCACGCAGGCCGACGTCGACGCCGGCTCCGTGACCAACTCGGCGGCCGCGACCGGCACCCCGCCGGCAGGCGGCGCTCCCCCGGTCTCACCGCCGTCGGAGACCACGGTCGAGTTCCCGGCAGCGCCCGCCATCACGGTGGCGAAGTCCGCGACGCCTACCACGGTCGCGAACGCCGGCGAGGACGTCACCTACTCGTTCCTGGTCACCAACACCGGGAACGTCACGCTCGCCGACGTCTCGGTCGTCGAGGGCGGGTTCACCGGGACCGGTGAGCTGTCCCAGGTCGTCTGCCCGCCCGCGGCAGGCTCGCTCGCCCCGGCGGCGACCATCACCTGCGAGGCCACCTACACGGTGACCCAGGCCGACGTCGACGCGGGATCGGTCACGAACAGCGCGACCGCGACCGGCACCCCGCCGAACGGTGGCACGCCCCCGGTCTCGCCGCCGTCGGAGACCACGGTCGCGTTCCCGGCGACACCCGCCATCACGGTCGTGAAGTCGGCCGATGCAGTGGCCCAGGGCGGCCTCGCGGTCGGCCAGGTCGTCACCTACTCCTTCCTCCTCACCAACACCGGGAACGTCACGCTGACGAACCCGACGGTGGTGGAAGGGGAGTTCTCCGGCGCCGGCGAGCTGTCCGACGTCGTCTGCCCCGCCGAAGCCGCTTCGTTGGCACCGGGCGCGACGATCACCTGCGAGGCCACCTACACGGTCGTGCAGGCCGACGTCGACGCGGGCCTGATCACGAACTCGGCGACCGCGACGGCGACGCCGCCGAACAGCGTGAACGGTGTCCCGCCGGTCTCGCCGCCGTCCGAGGTCACGATCCCGTCGCCGCCCGTCCCCGGTCTCTCGGTGGTCAAGACGGCCGACGTCGAGCGGGCCACGACTGCGGGACAGGTCATCACCTACTCGTTCCAGGTGACGAACACCGGCAACGTCACGCTGCGTGACGTCGCGGTCCAGGAAGGTGACTTCACCGGTACCGGGACGCTCTCCGCGATCATCTGCCCGACGGGTACGGCGCTCCTCGCCCCCGGGCTCCAGGTCGTCTGCACCGCGACCTACACGGTCACCCAGGCGGACCTGAACGCGGGCTCGATCCGCAACACCGCCTTCGGGACCGGCGTGACGCCGGGCGGCGAGTCGTTCACCTCCGACCCGTCCACGGCCACCGTGAGCACGCCGGGTCCGGTGCTCGCCTCGACCGGAACGACCATCGCACCGCTGGTGGTCGGGGCGGCGGTCCTGCTGTTGCTCGGTACCGGGCTCGTCACCCGACGCCGCCTCGTCACCGGGCGCTGACCCGGACCTGACCGATCGGGCGGGTCGAGCCTTCGGGCTCGGCCCGCCCGTCGTACTTCCACCACCACTACCCTGTTGAGGCCATGAGATCCGCGACCACCACGACCCTGCTGCGCTGTGCGGCCTTCGGCGCCGTCGGTGCCGTCATCCTCTTCCTCGTCAGCCCGCTGACGTCGACCGCCGCGGTGCTCAACCCGGTGCTCTACGCCGCGATCGCCGCCGTCACGATGGTGATGCCGATGCTCGCCAGGCGCTGGACGGGCGTCCCCGGTGCGACGGTGCTCACTGCAGCCGTCACCGGGCTCCTCGCACTGCCCGTCACGGCCCTCGGCCCCGCGATCATCGTCGCGCTCGTCGTTCCGGCAGCGGCGATCGACCTGGTGCTCGCGCGCCGCCGTCACCCCGCCCGCGTGACGACCTGGCTTGCGGCGGCGGTTGGCGGCGTCGCGATCTGGGCGCTGTCGTTCGCGGTGATCTCGCCCGACCTCGTCTCGCCGGTGCTCGTCATCGTGCTGCTCGCGGTCCGCGTCGTGAGCTACGTCCTCGCCATGGAGCTGGCCGGTCTCGTCGCCGGGCGTCTCCGCCGTTCCGGCATGCGATCCGTGCGTCGCGGCGACGCCCGCCGAGGATCCTCCGACGCCTGATCCACGTCAGCGTTCGACAGCGGCGTTCCACCGGGGGCGGTCGGGGTCGGCGTCCCACTCCTCCAGCACCGCTGCTCCGGAGGCGACCGGGAAGGTCGTGATCAGGCGCTCGTCGATGCCGTACACGAGCGCGACGGCATCGGTGTCCGTCGGGTCGCCGAGCGCCAGACGCATCCGACCGGACGGGCCGTCGGCAGTCCGTGCCGGTCGTGCGAGCAGGCCCTGCGCGGCCGCCGTCACCCGCGACAGCAGGGACGACGCACGGGCCCACGGGACGAACTCGTCGTCGGGGAGCCCGAACGCGCGCGCGAGCGTTCCGTCCAGCCAGCGGTCGCGCTTCAACCCGTACGGCGTCGGGACCGCCGAGAGCAGGTAGCCGTAGACGTGGAGAAGCCCGGCGTTCCCGACCGGCCATGCCGCTGCGAGGCCGGCGCGCGCATGGAGCGCCTCGAAGAGCGCACGAGGGATCACCGGCCCACCCGTGTGCTCGTCGATGACGGTCGACGCACCCCAGGAGGCGAACCGGCGGGCCGCCGTGTCGTCGTCGATCGCCGCACCCAACCAGGAGTGCTCCTCGAGCACGGCCGAGGGTTCGGTCTCTGCTCGTCGCGCGAGCTCCGTCATCATCACAGCACCACAGCATAGGCGGCTCGTGCGTCGGTGAATTCACCCGCCGTTCACCCGCCATGGTGATTGCGTCCACACTCGCCATACATGATGGACGCAGCGTCCGCAGGAGCGGCCGTGTGAACGAAACGCTCAGAAGGAGCGCCTGTGGCCCCCACCATCCTCTTCGATTTCGACGGCACCCTCGCCCTCGGCGACGGGCCGATCACGGCCTTCGCCCGCGCCATCGCCGAGCGCACCGGCGATTCCGAGTTCGCGATGCGCGCCGAGGCCGCCCTCGCCGCGTTCTCGAACGGCGAGACCGACGCCCGCGACGGCTACGACGCCGTGACCCGGATCGCCCGCGAAGCCGGCGTCGGTGCCGACGTCATCGGCGCGTCCTACGACGACTCGCGCGCTCTGCTCGGCTCGAGCGAGGCGGCGGTCGACTCCCCCGAGGGCCTGCCCGCATTCCTCGAGACGCTGGGCGCCCACGCCCGACTCGTCCTGGCCACGAACGCCCCCGGCGACGGCATCACGGCCCTCCTCCAGTCCTGGGGCGTCGCCGAGGCGTTCGACGCCGTGCACTTCACCGTCGGGAAACCGGCAGGCCTCGTCCCGCTCATCCGCGACGCGCTCGCCGCCGGCCCGGTCCTCGCCGTCGGCGACATCGTCGAGAACGACCTCGCTCCCGCCGCCGAACTGGGCGCCGACACCGCCCTCGTCGGCGCGACCTTCGAGCGCTCGACGGCCACCGCCACGATGCGTGGGCGCTCGCTCGCCGACCTGTACGACCAGATCATCGCGTGGGCCGCAGCCGCATCGCGTCTCCCCGACGCCTCCCCGACCTCCAGTCCCGCTCCGTCCGCCTCCTGATCACCCTCCACCCTCGAAAGGCATCCCGAACATGCGCAAGACCCTGCTCCTCACCGGCGTCGCGGCCGTCGCCGCCCTCGCCCTCGCCGGCTGCAGCCCCGCCGCCTCCTCCCCGTCGGCCACAGGCACGGCGTCCTGGCCCGACTCCATCACCATCTCGCTCGTGCCGTCGGTGGAGGGCGAGGACCTCGCCGAAGCACTCGACCCGCTCACCAGCTATCTCTCGGAGAACCTCGGCATCGAGGTCAACGGCGTCGTCGCGACCGACTACGCCGCGACCGTCGAGGCCCTCGGCAGCGACCAGGCACAGGTCATCATCACCGACGCCGGCTCGCTCTACAACGCGACCGAGCGCTACGACGCGAACCTCGTCCTGCGCGACGTCCGCTTCGGCGCCACCTCGTACGCGTCGGTCGCCTACACGAACAACCCCGACAAGTACTGCGCCGAGGCTCCGGTCATGGTCACCTACGCGGCGAGCGACACCCCGCTCTCGTACTGCAACGGCATCGAGCCCGGCGCCGACGCTGCGACCGGCTCCGGGCCGGCCGCGCTCAAGGCCCTCGACAAGATCTCGAAGGGCACCAAGGTCGCCCTGCAGGCCGCGACCTCGCCCGCCGGGTACCAGTACCCCGTGGTCGCCATGCGTGACGCCGGCATCGACACCGACGCCGACATCACCCAGGTGCCGGTCGAGGGCAACAACAACGCGGTCCTCTCCGTCTACAACGGCGACGCCGAGGTCTCGTTCGGCTACTGGGACGCGCGCACGACCGTCCTCAAGGAGGCGCCCGACGTCGCCGACAAGGTCGTCGCGTTCGCCTATACCGAGATGATCCCCAACGGCGGCGTCGCGGTCTCGAAGTCGCTCCCGGCCGACCTCACGAAGCAGCTCACCACGCTCATGGCGGGCTACGCGGACTCCTCCGATGCGGCGAAGCAGGTCATGTTCGACCTCGTCGGCCTCTCCGGCTGGACCGACAAGACCGCACCGGACGAGATCACCCGCTACGGCGAGATCCTCGACCAGTTCTCGAACTGACCCGCTCCAACCGATCGACCCTCTCCAGGAATCCGGTGCATGAACACTGATCAGCATCGCGCGGAGGCCCGAGCCCAGCTCGCGGCCTCCGCGTCGTGGTCCATCCGTCTCGACGACGTCTCGGTCACCTACCCGAACGGCACGAAGGCGCTCCGCAACGTCTCTCTCGACATCGCCGCCGGGGAGATGGTCTCCGTCGTGGGGCTCTCCGGCTCCGGCAAGTCGACGCTCATCCGCACGATCAACGGCCTCGTGCCGGCGACGAGCGGGACCGTCGCCGTCGGGCCGCACACCGTCACCGGTCTGCGCGGCAGACAGCTCCGTCGGCTGCGCGGGCACGTCGGCATGATCTTCCAGGGCTTCAACCTGGCCGACCGGACGAGCGTGTACCGCAACGTGCTCGTCGGCCGGTTCGCCGGCACCCCGACGTACCGGAACCTCCTCGGCCTGACGACCGCCGCCGACCGGGAGCTCGCCCTGCGCTCGCTCCAGTCGGTCGGCATGCTCGACAAGGTCTGGACCCGCGCGGCGCAACTCTCCGGCGGGCAGAAACAGCGCGTCGCGATCGCCCGCGCCCTCACGCAGCAGCCGAGCGTCATGCTCGCCGACGAGCCCGTCGCGAGTCTCGACCCGCCGACCGCGCACACGGTGATGAACGACCTGCGCCGGGTGAACACCGAGACGGGTCTCACGGTGCTCGTGAACATCCACCTCATGGACCTCGCTCGCACCTACACGACCCGCATGATCGGGCTCCGCGACGGCGAACTCGTCTATGACGGCTCCGCAGCCGACGCGACCGAGGCGGACTTCGAGCGGATCTACGGTCGCCCCATCCAGCCCGACGATCGGCTGGACCGATGACGGCGACCAGGACCGACGTGCAGCTGCCGCCCGGGACCGACTGGCAGCTGCCGCCCAGGCCGAGCACCCGGCTGCGGACCGCGCTCATCATCGGGGCCGTGGCCGCCTTCACGATCGCCACCTGCCTCCCGGCGATCGGCGGCGTACAGCTCGACTTCGGCGCGCTCATCTCCCACTGGGACAACGGCTCCGGTCTGCTCCTCCAGCTCTTCCAACCCGACGTCGCCTTCCTGCCACGGACGGTGCAACCGATGCTCGAGACGCTGCAGATGGCGCTCGTGGGTGCGGTGACCGCTGCGCTGCTGTCCGTCCCGCTGACGCTGTGGGCGGCGGCCCCGACGAACCCGAACGGCCTGTCGCGTCGCATCCTGCGCGCGATCGTCAACGTCGTCCGAGCGGTGCCCGACCTCGTCTACGCGACCATCCTCGTCGCCATGGTCGGCGTCGGTGCGCTGCCCGGCCTCCTGACGCTCTTCCTCTTCGACCTCGGCATCATCGTCAAACTCGTCTCCGAGGCGATCGACTCCGCCGACCACCCGTACATCGAGGCCGGCAAGGCCGCCGGTGGGACGCAGACGCAGATCAACCGCGTCACCGTCCTCCCGCAGGTCTGGCCGCTGTTCGCGAACCAGTGGCTGTACACCCTGGAGCTCAACGTCCGCATCTCCGCCATCCTCGGCATCGTGGGCGCCGGCGGCATCGGTCGGCTGCTCGACGAGCGGCGCGCGTTCTACGCCTACGACGACGTCTCGGTCATCGTCCTCGAGATCCTCGTCGTCGTCGTGCTCATCGAGGTCGCGTCCAACCTGTTGCGGAGGCGACTCGTATGACCGCGACCGATCCGAGCACCGTGCTCCCCCGCCGTCCCTCGCGGCTCGTCCCGACCCTCGCGGCCGTCGCCGTCGGGATCGTCGTCATCGCCGCGACCGCCGGCCTGCCGATCGACTGGCGCGACCTCGGGACCGTCCCGGCGCAGCTCGTGCACTTCGGCGGGCTCATGTTCGAGAGCCCGAACTGGGAGAAGCTCCCGCGGGCCCTCACCGAGATGTGGCGGTCGATCTCGATGGCCTGGATCGGCGCGATCCTCTGCGTCCTCGTCTCGATCCCGCTCGGCATGCTCGCCGCCGGGTCGGTCGGTCCGGTCTGGCTGCGGCTGCCGCTGCGTGGGGTGTTCGCCGTCATCCGCGCGGTCCCGGAGGTGATCATCGCCCTCATCCTGCTCACGATCACCGGACTCACCCCGTTCACGGGCGCGCTGGCGCTCGGGATCGCCGGCATCGGCACCCAGGGGAAATGGGTCTACGAGACGATCGAGTCCGTGCAGGAGGGCGCCTCGGAGGCCGTCCGCGCTGCCGGAGGCGGTACCGCCGAGGTGACGCGCTGGGCGCTCTGGCCCGCCGCCGCACCGGCACTGCTGTCGCTCGCGCTCTACCGGTTCGAGATCAACATCCGCACCTCGGCGGTCCTCGGGCTCGTCGGCGCAGGCGGGATCGGCAGCATGCTGGCGAACTACACCAACTATCGCCAGTGGGATACAGTCGGGATGCTGCTGATCGTGGTGGTCGTCGTGACCATGACGATGGACGCGATCTCGGGTGCCATCCGACGCAGGATCACCCGGGGCCCCGGCATCGCCCGCACCACCCGTACCGCCCTTCCCGCCCGCACGACGAGGAGCCGCAATGTGGACAGGGTCCGCTGACGCCCCGCCGACGGCCAGGATCGCGATGCTCGCGCCGTCGCTCCAACCCAGCGAACGCCGGGTGGCCGAGACGGTGGCCGAGGACATCGAGGCGAGCATCGAGCGCACCGCCCAGGAGGTCGCCGACCTCGCCGGTGTCGGCCGCGCCACGGTCATCCGCACCGCGCAGTCGCTCGGGTACGAGGGCTACCCGCAGCTGCGGGTCGCCCTCACCCGCGAGGTCGCGCTCGGGACACCGACCGCCCGCGACGACGGCGACGACACGATGCTCGGCACCCTCCGCGGGGCCATCGACCACTTCGCCGGTCGCCTCGGCCAGACGACGTCGGCGATGACGGAGGAGACGCTCGAACGGTTCGTCCGCGTGCTCGACGAGGCGCCGAGACTGCTCATCGCGGCGAACGGCCTCTCCTCACCGCTCGGTTCCGATCTGGCGATGCGGCTCATCTCCGCAGGCCGGCCGGCCGAGTACCTGCCCGACACGCTCGGGCAGCAGATCGCGGCCACCCACCTCGGCCCGGGCGCGGCGTGTCTGGTCCTGTCGGGCTCGGGCGCGAACCGGGCGTCCGTCGACGTGGCCGCGGCAGCTCGGGCGAGTGGCGCGACCGTCCTCGCGATCACCTCGTTCCCGCGCTCGGCCGTCGCCGAACTCGCGGATGTCGCGCTCGTGGTCGCTCCCATCGACGCGACCTTCCGGGACGAACTCGTGCACACCTCCCGGGCGGCCATCATGCTCGTGACGGAGTCCGTGGTCGGCCTGCTCGTGGGCCGACGGGGCGATCGTGCGCAGCGCGCCCAGTCGGCGACGCTCGCGGTCATCAGCGGCTCGCTGTCGGACGACGCCTCGGAATGACCCGGCTCGGGCAGACCGGCTCGGACCGGTGCCGGGATCCGCGAGAATGTTCCCCATGCCCCGTCATCGACTGCGTCGTCACCTGGTCACCGCCGTGATCGCGGCCACCGGTTCCCTCCTCGTCCTCACGGGCTGCGCCGGCCCGGCGACGACGCCGACCGCGGACACCGACGCGACACTCCGCGTGGGCCTCGTCCTCGAGCCCTCGGACCTGAACATCCGCACGACCTCCGGCGTCGCACTCGAGCAGGTCCTCATCGACAACGTCTACCAGGGGCTGGTCTCGCGCACGACGGACAACGAGATCGTCGACACCCTCGCCGAGCGCCACGAGGTCAGCGCCGACGGGCTCACCTACACCTTCGTCCTCCGTGACGGCGTGACCTTCCACGACGGCGCTCCACTCACCACCGCCGATGTGGTCGACTCGCTCACGCAGGTCCAGCAGAACGAGGCGTTCGTCGACCACCTCGACCTGGAGCAGCTCCAGAGCATCACGGCGGTCGACGAGCGCACCGTCCGGCTGCAGCTCAGCTCCCCCGACTCCGACCTGCTGTGGGCACTGACGGGTCGTGCGGGGCTCGTCCTCCAGGCCGGGACGGACAACGACCTGTCGACGACGGCGAACGGCACCGGGCCGTTCACGCTCACATCGTGGAAGCAGGGCGACAGCATCACCGTCGAGCGGAACGACGACTACTGGGGCGACGCTCCGAAGGTCCAGGAGGTCGTCTTCAGCTACATCCCCGACGCGTCCTCGGCCGTCAACGCGACCCTCGCCGGCGAGGTCGACGTGCAGATCGGTCTCGACGCGAACCTGCGGGACCAGGTCGAGCGTGCCGACGGCCTGACGATCGTCGAGGGGAAGACCACCGACAAGTACACCCTCGCCTTCAACAACCAGCGCGCGCCCCTGAACGACCCCCTCGTCCGCCAGGCCCTCCGGACGGCGATCGACCACGCCGCCATCGTCGAAGCGGTCGGTGGCGCCGCGGCCCTGCAGTACGGACCGATCCCGGAGCTCGACCCCGGCTACGAGGACCTCAGTGACGTCGTGGGCTACGACCCGGACGCGGCGAAGGCGCTCCTCGCGCAGGCCGGCCAGGAGGACCTCGCGCTCACGCTCACCGTCCCGAACCACTACGGCACCGCCGCGACCAATGTCCTGGTGTCGCAGTTCAAGGCCGTCGGCGTCACCCTCACGGTCGACAGCGTCGAGTTCCCCACCTGGTTGAACGACGTCTACACCAACCACGACTACGACCTCAGTCTCGTGAACCATGTCGAGGCACGCGACTTCCGGCACTGGGCGGACCCGGACTACTACTTCGGCTACGACAACCCGGCGGTGCAGTCGTTGGTCGCCGAGGCGAAGGCCGCGATCGACCCGAAGGTCGCCGACGAACGACTCCGCGAAGCCGCCGCGCTGGTCTCGAAGGACCACGCCGCGGACTGGCTCTACACCGGGATCACCCTCACCGTCGTGCGCGACGGCGTCACCGGCTTCCCCACCGACTTCGTCAGCGAGCACCTCGACCTCCGGGACGTCGCCGTCACCGACTGATCGGCGGCGGGAGGCTAGTCGCGACCGGCGGCGCGCGTGGCGGAGGACACCAGGTCGTCCTTCGGCAACGCCGTGCCGTCCGTGAGGGCCTGCGTCCAGGACGCCGTCGTCGCCACAGCGGCGAAGTTCGAATCCAGCAGCGCCATGAGGGTCGTGTGCACCGTCTTCGCGTCGACGGACCCGGCCGCGTTCTCGAGGTTGATGGCTCCGGTCGCGTCGGAGAGCACCTCGACGTCGATACCGAGTTCTTCGGCGCCTGCTGCCGAGGCGATGACGCAGTTGTTGGTCATGTACCCGACGAGCGTGATGGTGCCGACGCCCTGCTCGCGCAGCCACGCCTCGAGCTCGGTCCCGGCGAAGACCGAACCGTACTGCTTCACGACGCCCTTCCAGGACGGCTGCACCCGGCGGGCGACCTCGGGGTGCAGCTCGAACGCACTCGTGTCCGGATCGAAGACCGGGGCCCCGCTGCCGGATGAGTGCTGGACGACCACGACGGGGACTCCGGCCGTCGTCGCCGCATCGATGGCGTCCGCGATCCGTGAGATCGACTCGTCGCGCGGCGGGTACTGGATCGCGAGCGGACCGGCGAAGTACTCCTGCTGGACGTCGATCAGGATCAGGGCGCGACGGGTCGTGGTCACGGAGAACTCCTCGGTTCGGTGATGGCATCCACACGACGCCGGTTCCATCCTCCCGCGGAAGCGGACGACGCGCGCCACCGATAGTCTCGGCGCATGGGGATCAGGGGTGCGGGGATGCGTTCGGTCGGGATCAGTACGGGACTCGCCGTGATGGTGGCGCTGTCGGCATCGGCGTGCGCGTCATCCGCGACGCCGGACGCGTCGCCGACCTCAGCCGCACCGAGCACCCCGGAGTCGACCGACCTCCTCGCGTGCAGCGACCTCGCATCGCTCGACACCGTCGCCGGCGTCCTCGCCGCTGAACCGGCTGACGTCCTCGAGGCCGTGCAGCCGTCCGACGCCGTGGATCTGGCCGTCCTGACGGCGGCCGGCGGGCTCGCCTGCTCCTGGCGGGTGGGCGCCGGACAGCAGATGATCGGCGATGGAGCGGGCGACTGGGCCTACCTCTCGATCGAGATCCTGCCGGGCGCTGCCGACGACTGGGCGCCGCCCTACGCCGGCGACACACCGTCCGAGGACACGAGGACGATCGCCGGTGTCGAGGCGACCACCTCGTCGGGCGAGACCGGATGGCGCGTGTCCGCTCCCGTCGGCTCGGCCTGGGTCGAGCTGTCGATCACTGCCTCCGGGCTGACCTCGACCGGCAGCCGGTTCGACGGCACGCCGTCGGGCGAGGTCCTCGACAACCTCGCCTCGGCGGCGGAGACCACCTTCTCGACGGTGGAGCCCGCCTCCGAGGCTCAGCTCGCCTGGCCTGCGCTCGCGCCACGCGAGGGCGACGCGAGCTGCGACGGCGGGCTGGACGAGGCCGGGATCGTCTCAGCACTGCAGTACGGCGAGGCCACCACCACCTACACCGTCATCGACCCACGGGCCCAGCCGATCGGCGATCTGGAGGATGCCGCGAGCGCCCGCGTCGGTGCGTTCAGCTGCGAACTCTTCGCTGAGGGTTTCGGGTACACCGACATCCTGGTCGTGCGCGACGGCGCGACGATCATCGACGAGCTGGCAGCCCGGCCCGACATGGCGGCGGCCCTCGAGCCGGTCATCCTCGAGGGCGCGGTCGACGGCGAGTCGGCGTTCGTCGCGCGCCGCATGGACGGTCCGCGGTCGCCGCTCTACCTCACCGTCGGTGAGACGTTCTACGCCGTGAGTTCCGGCGACGGTGCACAGACGGTCGCGGAGGCGATCATCGCCCAGACGCGGTGACGGCCGGCAGCGCGATCACTCGGTGTCGAAACCGCAGGTCTGGATGGTCCAGGCGATGAACGCCTGGTAGTCCGGGTCGGTCGCGGCGCTCTGCACGGCCTGTGACTCGGTGAACCTCGGGTCGAGCCCGACGTCGGAGACGAGGCTGTCGGCCGGGAACTCGGCGAGGATCGCGGCGGTCTCCTCAGCGGAGGTCGCGAAGACCTCGGCGCCGGCTGCGACCTCGGCGCTCACGCCGTCCAGGGGCAGGAGGTCGCGGATCGTCGTGACCTGCGCCTGCACGGCTTCGAGGTCCTCGCCGACGGTGCCCGACTTCGCGGTCGCCGCCGCGCGGTTGGCCGCGCAGAACGCGGTGTAGTCGGCGGGCCCGTCCGCGGCATCGGCGGTCGCCGTGGCGGTGGGGGTCGACGACGGCGCCGCGGAGTCGCGATCCCCGCTGGACGGTGCCGAGCATCCGGCGAGGAGTCCGGCGACGAGGAGCCCGGAGCCCCAGACGAGGGCGAGTCGGCTGCGGTGCGGTGCGGTCATGGACGAGGTCCCCTTCAACGATCTGCGAGTCGGCGCCATCCATGTTGCCGTACCCGCGGGCGGTCCGGAAAGCCCGCTGCGCGGTGCGGAGCGCCATCTCGTATCGTTGATCGACGTGAGCACCTCCCTTCCCACGACCTTCCCGCTGTCCACCGATCGACTCGTCCTCCGCCCGCACGAACCGTCGGACGTGGCCTGGTTGCTCGCGGTCTACGGACGGCCGGACGTCGCCACCTACCTCCTCGACGAGCCGTGGACGGAGGAGGTCGCGCGGACGAAGAGCGCCGAGCGGCTCAAGCGCACCGGCCTGGACAGCCCGTCGCGTGCGCTCGCGCTCATCGTCGAGCACGAGGGTGCGCCGGTGGGCGAGGTCCTGCTCTGGTACACCGACCACGAGCGGGGCGTCGCCGAGATCGGTTGGGTCCTCGACCCGGCACACGGCGGCAAGGGGTTCGCGGGCGAGGCCGTCGGCGCGGTCCTCGACCTCGCGTTCAGCACGCCGGGGATGCACCGGGTCGCCGCGCAGATGGACGGTCGGAACACCGCATCGGCGCGGCTCGCCGAGCGGGTCGGCATGCGGCGCGAGGCCCACCTCCGGCAGGACTGGTGGAACAAGGGCGAGTGGACCGACACGGTCGTCTTCGGCCTGCTGGCGAGCGATCGCGGCTGAGGCCCGTCAGCCGACCTTCCCGACGACCGCACCGCGGTCGTCGGACTCCGTCATCGAACCGATCCCGCGCTGGGGACGGCGTGCACGTCGGTGATGCCACGCTTCGCCAGCGAAGCCGGATCCGCCGCGGTCCGAGACGTCACGACGGTGACTGCCTCGCCCTGTTCACGCAGCTCGTGCCAACGCTCGAACACGACGCCACCCGGTGCGAGGTCGGACCGAGCGATCGGGAGGTCGTGCTCGTCCACATCGACGACGACGCCGACCGTGCGTGCGAGCACCCGGTCCCTCGCGCTGCCGCGCGCGTCCGCGACGAGCTCGGCGAAGCGACGGCCGAGCGGCTTGACCGCGTTGTCCACGTCGAGCAGGCCGAGCGAGTACTCGAGGTCCTTGTAGTCGCCGAGCGACCGGGACACGTCGTGCGAGCACCACCAGGTGATCCCGTACAGACCGGGCGAGGAGAGCGCGGCCTCCACCGTCCGGGCCGCGAACTCCGGCATCTCGGTGTCCGCCAGGTTCATCGACGGAGCACCGACCTCCTGCAGCCACACCTGACGCCCCGAGTCCGTCGCGAACGCCTTCGACAGCTCGATCATCCACTCGGCGTGGCGGACGGACTGCGGGGACAGCCCGCCGTAGCGCTTCGCCGTGCCGTTGAAGATCCAGGAGTGCACGGTCGTGATGTCGCCGAGCCGCGAGGCATGCACCGGGAGGAACGGATGCCCGTCCCGATACCAGAGGTGATCGTTCTCGCTGTGGGTGAGCAGGTGCCGGGGATCAGGGTCGACCGGCGCCTCCAGGAGTCTGGTCAACCAGTGCGCGACCTGATCGCTGTCAGCGGGCATCGCGGCCGGATTCGGTGGCTGGAACTGGTTGAGCTCGTTGCCGAGGGTCAGGCCGATGAGGTTCGGGCGGTCCCGCACGGCGTCGTAGACGGCGGACACGAGCGCGGCCTGCGCGTCGACGGCGGCTTCGTCGACGAACATGTTGCCGTCGTGCCAGTTGACGAGCCAGGCCGGGACGAAGTCGAACCCGGACATGTGCCCCTGGATGACGTCGACGGCGATGTCGAGTCCGAACTCGGCGGCGAGGTCAGCCACGAGCGCGATGTCGTCCAGTGCCTGACGCCGGATGAGCGTTCGGTTCGGTTGCAGCACCGGCCAGAGCGGGAACACCCTGACGTGGTCGAGACCGAGACCGGCCAAGGCCTCGAAGTCACTGCGGACGACGTCGGCGTCGATGCCCATCCACTGGAACATCCAGTCCTTGGAGGGTGTGTAGTTCGCTCCGAAGCGCGGAGTGTGGTCGGTCACGGTGTCACTCGTCCTTCTCGATCGGGGTCTGGTCCGGGGCCTGCGCCCGCGCGGTGGATTCCCGCACGATGAGTCGTCGCGCCGAGACGGTCTGCGAGGCGACCCGCTCGCCGTTCACGAGCCGCTCGAGCAGTTTCACCGCCGTCCTCGCGCTCTCCTCGACGGGAGCGTCGAGCGCGGTGATGCGGGGACGCACGAGGGTCGACACCCACGAGTCCTCCCAGGCGATGACGGAGAGCTGCTCGGGGACCCGGACGCCCAGCTCCGGCGCATGCGCGATGATCTCGGCGGCCATCGCCTCGCTGTCGACGAGCAGTGCCGTGGCCGGGCCGGAACGCCGCAGCACGTCGGCGACGGGATCCTCGGCGGACGGTTCCCAGTGCAGCACCGTCGGCGTCATACCCCGACGTTCCGCAGCCTCCACGAAGCGACGGTCTCGTTCCCTGGAGTGGACGAGGCCCGGAGAATCGCTCACGCGGGAGATCGCGCGGTGACCGAGTGCGGCGAGATGCTCCAGCACCTCCTCGTAGGCCGCGTCGTCGTGCACCGTGACGGCCGGCACGAGATCGTCCACCGGCGCACCGAGGAGGACGGCCGGCGCACCCAGCTCGCGCACCTGCAGGATCCGGGGGTCGTCGTCGCGGACGTCGACGAGCAGGAACGCGTCCACCCGCTGCTCGCTCCACCACTCACGGTAGACGCGCTCCTCGTCGGTGTCCCGCACGAGCGTGAGCGACAACGACCAACCGATGGCTGCGAGGGGCTCGGTGAGACCGGCGATCAGCCGCATGAAGAAGGGGTCGCGCTCGAACGTGTCGCCGGAACGCGTCACGACGAGGCCGAGACTGCGCCCGCCGCGGCCGCTGACCTTGCGACTGGCGTAGTTCGGCCGCCAGTGCAGTTCGTCGGCCGCGCGGCGGATGCGGTCCGCTGTGGCCGTGGACACGTTCGGTCGTCCGTTGAACACGTGCGACACCGCCGACGGGGAGACCCCCGCGCGGGCGGCGACGGCGGCAATGGTCGCGCGAGCCGGTTTCTTGTCGTTCATCGTGTCCGAGAGTAAGGGCTTGACCGGATCTTGTAAAGCGGTATACATTGACCGCACGTTGATGTGTACCGCTACACAAGCGCCACGCGGAGAACACGATCACGTCCCATCCCGACGCACCGCAGCTCTCAGGAGGTCTCATGACCGATGGCATCAGCAGACGTACGTTCCTCGGCACGGTGATCGGGGGCGGGGTGATGATCCCCCTGCTCACGGGATGCGGCCCCCTCGTTCCAGCGTCCGGCATCCCCGGGTCGATCTCGGTGCACACGCAGTTGAGCGGAGCCGTCTCGGGAGCGCAGGTCTTCTCCGATGTCGTGGCCGCCTACTCCCGAGCGACCGACCGCGCCGTCGCCCTCCTGAAGAACGGCTCCGACCTCCCCATCGTCTTCGAGACGAGCTCGCTCGCGGGCAAGGAGGCCGACATCGCCATGGTGAACCTGCAGGGACGCACGCTCTCCTGGACCCGGCTCGGCGCCACGATCCCGGTGGAGGATCTGCTGGACGACTGGGGCCTCCGCGACAAGATCATCCCGGAGGCGCTCGAGGAGTGGACCGACGAGGACGGACACCTCCGCGCGTTCCCCTTCACCCGGACCAACTGGCCGGTGTCGTTCAACACCGGCCTGCTCGCGGAGGCGGGCGTCGACGTGCCGACCACGTCCGACGAACTCATCCTCGTCGCCGACGCCCTGCGGTCGAAGGGCATCGGGCCGGTCACCGTCGGAGGATCGGACTGGAGCGGGCAGAAGCTGTTCCTGCAGATCCTGCAGGGCTTCCTCACGAAGGACGAGGCCACCCGAGCGTTCTCCACCGGCAAGCTCTCCGAGTTCCCCGGAGCCGTCGCCGGCGTCGAGCACTTCGTCGAACTGCGGGATGCCGGCGTGTTCGTCGACAACGTGCAGGGGTACACCTCCGACTCGGAGCTCACGCAGTTCAACACCCGGAAGGCCGCGATCGTGCCGGCGATGTCGTCCGCCCTCGCCCTCGTCCCCGCGGAGCGTGCAGCCGAGGTGACCGTCGGCGGATGGCCGACACCCTCGCAGGGAGGCGTCGTCGACCATCCGACCGTCATCCAGAGCTACAACGGACACGGCATCTGGATCAGCGCGAACGGCGCGGAGAAGCTCGAGCTGCTGAAGCCCTTCATCCAGAACCTCTACTCCCCCGAGGTCACGAGCGAGTTCATCCTCGGCTCCGGTCGCGACATGAACCGGATCACGGACGTCGTGAGCACCGACTTCCCCCTCGTCGCGCAGGCCTCGCAGCTCACCACCGATCAGGTGACCCCGGTCATGCTGCCCGATCTGCTCATCCCCGATGCGGTCTTCGAACCGATGATCCGGGTGACCGCGATGGCCTATGGCTCCGCGAACGCCGACCAGATCATCGACCGGTTCGAGCAGGCCTACGACGCGGCCTGAGGGCCCGAAAGGACATCATGACCGTGCTCGAAGTCACCCCCACGACGGGACGACCCGTCTCCGCCCGACCACCTGGCGCTCGTCCGCGTCGCTCTCCGCTCCGGGAGCGCTTCCCCGGCCTCGCCCTCCCGGCGCTCATCTGGTACGCGGTCTTCATGATCGGGCCGGTCGTCGCGATCTTCGTGATCGCCTTCCTACGCTGGCCGGGGATGCTCGAGACCCCGTCGTTCGCGGGCCTGGACAACTTCAGCGTCGTCTTCGCGGACGCCACCTTCTGGGCCGCCCTCGGCAACTCCGCCGTCCAGATCGTCGTCGGACTCCCGATCATGATCGTGCTGGCCTTCCTCCTCGCCTTCTACGTCGTCCAGAAGCCCCGTGGGCACCGCGTCCTGCGGTACATCCTGTTCATCCCTGCGCTGATCTCGGCGCCGGCGACGGCCATGGTGTTCTACGCCATGCTCAACCCGGACGGACTCGTCAACGGCCTGCTCGCGCCGCTCGGCCTGGCGGGCAACGCCTGGCTGGCCGACCCGTCGACCGCGCTCGGCGCCATCATCGCCGTGGAGCTGTGGAGCGGCATCGGCTACTCGGCCGTGCTCATCGCCGCCCGTCTCGACGGCGTCGACACGGAGATCGTGCAGGCGGCCCGCGTGGACGGCGCCTCCGACTGGCGCATCGCCTGGCGCATGTACTGGCCCATCGCCCGCGACTTCATCGGCGTGGTCACCATGCTCCAGTTCCTGTCGCTGCTGTTCAACTCGGCGCAGACGGTCCTCCTCCTCACCCAGGGCGGTCCGGGCACCTCGACCATGACGCTGTCGTACCTCATCTACAGCAAGGCGTTCGTCGAGACGGACCTCGGCTACAGCCAGGCGGTCGGTGTGGTCCTGTTCGTCCTCGGGCTGCTCGGCATGTGGCTCATCCGCCGGACCCTGCGCGCCACCCACTGATCGGATCAAGGAGACTCTCATGGCATCACGCACCGTCCTCCCCCTCCGTGATCGGGTGGGGTCCCTCACGAGCGGCACCCTCGCCTGGCTGTACGCGGCGATCCTGCTCATCCCCTTCTACTACTTCATCTCGTCGTCCTTCAAGACGAACGAGGAGATCTTCGAGTCGCCGCTGGCGCTGCCGACGTCGTGGGACCTCTCGAACTTCGCCACCGCGTTCCGGCAGGCGGACCTCGGGCTCGCGATCGCGAACTCGGCGCTCACCACGGTCAGTGCACTCGTGCTCACCCTGCTGCTCGCCCTCCCCGCGGCGTTCGCGCTCGCACGGGCGCAGGGCCGGTTCGGGAAGGTCATCGAGAACGTCTTCAACCTCGGCTTCCTGATCCCCGCCTTCGCGGCGTTGTTCCCGACGTTCCTCCTCGCCGCCGCCGTCGGGCTGTTCCACACCCGCACCTTCGTCGTGCTGCTGCTCCCGGCCACCGCGCTCCCGCTGTCGATCGTGATCCTCACCGCGTTCATGCGGACCATCCCGCGTGAACTCGAGGAGGCCGCGTCCATGGACGGCGCATCCACCCTGCAGGTCCTGCGTCAGGTGTACCTCCCGATCTGCATCCCCGGCATCGCCACGGTGCTCCTGCTGAACTTCCTGTCGTTCTGGAACGCCTACCTCTATCCGCTGATCCTCATCGGCCCCGACACCGCCCAACGCACGATCCAGGTCGCGTTGCCGACGCTCAAGGTCGACGCCGGCACCGACTACGGTGTCCTCATGGCCGGAACCCTGCTCACCCTGCTTCCGGTCTACCTCGTCTACACGGTCCTCCAGAAGCAGATGCAGAAGGCGCTGGTGTCGGGAGCGGTCAAGGGATGACGCGGTCGTCGGCCGAGCTGAGCCTGCGCGAGCGGATCGGCCAGATCAACCAGCGTCTCAAGGGGTGGGAGGCCGTCGAATGGGTCGACGGCGCCCCGCGCGTCACCGACGTGCTCCGGCGCGAGGTCGACCGGTGGGGTGGGATCGGCGCGATCTACGGCGTCCTGCGCGCCGACCCGTGGTCGCAGGTGCGCTGGCAGAACGGCGTCCCACCCGAACGGAGCGCCGAGGCCTACGCGGCGGTGCAGGAGGTCGTCCGAACCCGCGGATCCGGCCTCCCGACGCTCTTCGTCGAGGAGGTCCCGCACGGCCTCATGGCGCTCGGCGGCACCACGCTCCCGGTGAACCTCGCACTCGGTGCCGGGATGGACGTCGACCTCGTCGAAGGCCTCGGCGCCGAGGTGGCCGCCGAGGCCCGGGCGCGAGGCACGCACGTGGCGCTCGTCTCCGGGCTCGACGTGCTGCGGGATCCGCGCTGGGGTCGTGCGGAGGAGTGCTTCAGCGAGGATCCGGCGCTGGCAGCGCTGCTCGTGGAGGCGACCGTGCGGGGCATGCAGGGGCGGAACCCGCACGGGCGGCTCGCCCACGACCGCATCGCCGTGGTCGCGAAGCACCTCGCCGGGCAGGGTGCGGGCATCGGCGGCCGGAACGGATCCGGTGCTCCGATCGGACGCCGCGAGCTCGGTGAGATCCATCTGCGGCCGGCGTACGTCGCTGCTCGGGCCGGCGTGTCCGGGTTCATGGCGGCGTACAACGACATCGACGGTGTCCCGTGCAGTGCCAACGCGGACCTCCTCACCGGGGTCCTCCGCGAGGACTGGGGATGGGAGGGCATCGTCATGGCCGACGGCACGGCGGTGGACCGGTTGCGCGACAGTACGCCCGATCCGGCGAGCGCCGCGGCACTCGCCATCACAGCGGGGGTCGATCTGAGCCTGTGGGACGAGGCCTTCACGCACGTGGAGGAGGCGGTCGAACGCGGACTTCTCGGTCAGACGCTCGTGACCCGTGCCGCCGACCGGGTCCTCGCGCTGAAGCGGCGTGTCGGCCTGCTCGAGGAAGCGCAGCCGGAACACGCCGTCGCAGGTCCGGCCGAAGGTCGCCCTCCGAGGGAGTTCCTCGAACTCGCGCACCGCGCGGCGGCGAAGTCCTGCGTCCTCGTGCAGGACGATGGCGTCCTCCCGCTCTCCGCGTCCGCGGTCGTCGCCGTGATCGGCCCGAACGCCGACGATCTCGAAGCCCAGCTCGGTGACTACACGCCGCCGCGGCGGGACGACGACCCGCAGGCCTCCACGGTGCGATCCGCACTCGAGGCACGGCACGGTACGGGCCACGTGCGATACGCGCAGGGTGCCTCGCACCGTTCCCGGCTTCCCGGTGACGCCGCGGAACAGGAGGACGCGGCGCTGTCCGGGGCGGACGCCGCGGTCGTCGTGTTGGGTGGGACGAGTCGACGACGCTACGACGACGAGTTCGCCGACAACGGCGCCGTCGACGGCCCCGCTCCCGACACCACCAACGGCGAGGGTGTCGACCTCGCGCGCCTCGCCCTACCCGAGTCGCAACTCGACCTCCTCCGTGCCGCTCGGGCAGCCGTCCCCGTCGTGATCGCGGTGCTGATCGACGGCCGCCCGCGCCCGCTCGAGCCACTCGTCACGCTGGCCGACGCACTGATCGTCGCCCCGTTCCCCGGCCCGAACGGTGGTGCGGCGATCGTCGACGTCCTCGCGACCGGCGTCGGTGGCGGGTTGCTCCCGGCGACCTTCCCCTCGACCGACGGCGTGTGGCCCGTCGCGCACGACGAGCGTCGAGAGACGGCCCGCGGCTACGTCGACGCCCGCCATCCCGTGGGCGGACTGTTCGGCAGTGGCGCCGCCGCCGTGTCGGTCCGGCTGCGTCCCGTCGAAGCGACGCTCACCGCGGAGGCGCTGCGCGAGGGAGGCACGGTCACGCTGACCGCCGACCTCGTCAACGACACCGATCGGGCTGTCTCCCTGCCGGTGCCGCTCTACGGCCGCCGCCATGAGCTCGGCCTCCGTCCGCGCCGGCGCAGTGTGCTCGCGGTCGAACGGGTCGAGGTCGCTGCCCGGTCGACGGCAGTCGTGCGGTTCACCCTCGGTCTCGACGAGCTCGGCTCCTGGGCGAGCGGTCGCCCGGTGCCCGCTCCCGCGGAGGTGGTCGCCTGGACGGCCCCGAGCCACGATCCTCCGTCCGACGCCCTCGTCGTGCGGATCACCGATGAGGAAGGAGACACCGGATGGGGACACTGACCGCCTTCGCCCCGGACGCCCGCACCCGTGAGCTGCTCGCCGACGCGGCCGTGGAGGTGGGACGGGTCACCGACGGCTGCATCGGCGACCTGGTCGGCCGGGCGCTGCTCGCCACGCTCACCGAGACCGTCGGCGTCGATCCCGCGGGACGGGTGTTCGTCATCACGGGCGACATCCCGGCGATGTGGCTCCGCGACTCGACGACCCAGCTCACCCCGTATCTGCGGTTCGTCGAGCAGAGCGGGCAATTGGCCGACCTCGTGGAGCAGGTGGTCCGCCGGCAGTTCGGGTTTATCGCCCATGACCCCTACGCGAACGCGTTCAACGACGGACCGACGGGTGCCCGCTACGATCCCGCGGACGTGTGCGAGGATCCCGAGGTCTGGGAGCAGAAGTACGAGGTCGACAGTCTCGCCTACCCGGTCACCCTCGCTCACGCGCTGTGGCGCCGGACCGGACGGACCGGATTCCTGCTCGACGCGCCGACGCCCGGCGTACTGCGGACCGTCGTCGATCAGCTCCGCGCGGAGCAACAGCACGAGACGTCTCCGTACCGGTTCGAACGGACGACCACCATCCCCACCGAGACGCTGCCGCGTGGCGGCCGGGGTTCCGCGGTCGCGCACACCGGCATGACCTGGAGTGGATTCCGCCCGTCCGACGACGCGTGCACGTTCGGGTACAACATCCCGGCCAACCTCTTCGCCGCGGAAGCGCTGCTCTCGCTCGCCGAGATCGCGGCCGAGGTGCTCGACGATGCCACCCTGGCCGACAACGCCCGCGCCCTCTCCGCCGAACTCGTCGCCGGCGTCCGGGCGCACGGGATCGTTCCCGGCCCGGACGGGGTCCCGATCTACGCCTACGAGGTCGACGGGCTCGGGGGCAGCCTCATCATGGACGACGCGAACACGCCGTCGTTGCTCTCGCTCCCCCTGATCGCACCGACCGTCCTCGATCCGGCCGTCTGGGCGGCCACGCGCGACGTCGTACTGAGTCCGGCGAACCCGTACTGGTTCGAGGGCTCGGTGTTGCGCGGCGTCGGCAGTCCGCACACCCGTGATCGGCGGGTGTGGCCGATCGCACTCGCCGTGGAAGGACTGGTGGGCACCCCGACCGACCGTCGCCGCCTGCTCCGCATGATCGCGGACACGGACGCCGGCACCGGCCGGGTGCACGAGAGCATCGACGTCGATGATCCCGCCGTCTTCTCACGCCCCTGGTTCTCCTGGGCCGAGTCGATGTTCTGCGAACTCGCCCTCACCGTCGTGGACGACGAGCGATCGCGCCCGACGCGCTTCGCCTGACGCGGTTCGACTGACAAGGTTCGCCCGACGACTCAGCGGCGCTCCGGGTCGGTGATCAGCAGCGGGTTGTCCGTTGCGAGACGCTCCAGCACCTCGTCCGTCGTCGACCGCTTCGCCTCCTCGACATCGGTGTCGGTCAGCGCGACGGCCTGCCAGAAGGCGACCCGGCCGTTCGGCGTCTCGATGGGTTCGACCACCGGGTCGAGTCTGACGGCGAGCGTCGTGAGGGCACCGTCGGGGTCGTCGGTCACGCCGTTCGCGAGTCGGATGCGATCCCCCAACCACAGCTCCTGCGGTCCGCTGCGCACGTACTGCGCCAGCACGACGAGCGCACGGTACGGCCATTCAGGCGGGGTCTCGTCGGTCGGTGACCGGCGCACGCGTATGGTCAGCTCGTATCCGAATCCACTGGTCGTCGGATCGTCGGAGTCCTTGCCCCACAGCTCCGTGAGCCCGTAGGTGACGTAGAACCAGTGGTCGGGCCCGGGGAGCGCCGAACACCCTTGCAAGGCCGAACCGAAGTGCAGTCCGGGCGAGTAGGCGACGTGGAATTCACGGGCCCCGGGGTAGTGCTGCGAGACCGCCTGCGTGACGGCGTCCCATCCCCGCTCGTCGAGGTCGTCGAGATCGGCTGGGCCGGCCGCCGCGGGATCGGGCGCGGCGGGCGGCGTCGGTGGCTGCTGGCGTTTGCGTCGGAAGAAGCCCATGCGACGAGTGTAGGCATCGGTCACTCGGACACGCCCATCGAGGTGGACGCGCGCGCCGACTGGCCCGTCGGATGAGGCGGATCACGGGTGCCGTCCATCGGTCGCGGCGGCGATACAGTGAATTTGCCCGACACCGGGCGGGACACCTGGGAGGCCCGATGCCACGTTGGATCGAAGGCACCGAGCGCCACCCGCGGCTCGGCCTGCTGAGCCGGAGTCAAGGACCGCTGGCGCTGGGGGTCGGGATCGTCACGGCGATCGTCGGCATCACCAGTCCGGCCGTCCTCCGTGTCACCGAACTCCAACTGGCGTGGGCCGTGATGGGACTCGCGCTCGTCGCCACGCTCGTGCTTCCGTGGGAGCGGATCGCCCGCCCGTGGGCGCTCACCCTGGTCAGCGCAGACCTCGCCGTCGTGGGACTCGTGAACCACGCGGTGTCCCCCGTCCTCGGCGCCTCGATCGTACTGCTCGCCTTCCCCGTGCTCTGGCTGTCCTACAGCTTCGGACGCCTCGGCGTCGTCCTCGCTCTCGTGGGGAGCGTGCTCGTCGTCTGGCTGCCCAGCCTGCTGTACGGCGAGGGCCCCGTGAGCACGCAGGACGTGAGCGAGCTCATCGCGCTCACCCTGCTGCTCGTGCTGGTCATCCTCGCCGTCGGCCTGCAGTCGCAACGGTTCGAACGCGCCCAGGCGAGCGTGCGGGCCGAAGGCGAAGCGAAGGTCGAAGCCTTGGAGCGGCAGAACCGGCTGGCCGTGATGCTCCGCACCGTCGCCGACGAGGTGAACGTCGGACTGGTCTTCTTCGACGAACACGGCACCGAGATCCTCAACAACCGACTCGCTGTCGAACTCGCGACACTGGCCGGCTACGACGCGTCGACCGGGGGCGCCCGCTTCATCTGGGCGGCGGACGGCCTCACCCCGCTGGCGGTGGAGGACCAACCGGTCCTGCGGGTCCTCGACGGACAGGACGTCCGCGACTTCTTCTACTGGGTGGGGCCTCCCGGCAGGCAACGAGCCCTCGTCGCGAACGGTCGGCCGGTCAGTGGCGCAGACGGGGCACCGAATGGGGCGGTCCTCGTCGGACAGGACGTGACCGAGCTCACCGAAGCCGTCCGGATGCGCACCGAGTCACTGACGAGCCTGAGCCACGAACTGCGGACGCCCCTCACGAGCATCCTCGGCTATCTCGACATGCTCGACGACGACGCGGGCGTCGCACCCCGGGTGCAGGCCCAGCTCGCCGTCATCCGCCGGAGCGCCGATCATCTCGGGCGTCTGGCTGAACAGTTCCTCGCGGCGAGCGCACCCCACCTGGAGATCACCGACGAACCCGTCGACCTCAGCGCCATCGTGCTGGAGGCGGCCGACGAGCGACGACGGCTCGGCCTGCCCGACGGCGTGGAGCTGCGCACCGCTGCCGTGCCGACGCTGCAGTTCGTCGGCGATCGAGCACGTCTCCGGGAGTTGCTCTCGATCATGCTCGACAACGCGGTGACCTACACCCGTGCCGGCGAGATCTTCCTGAGCGTGCGCTCGGACGGCGTGGACGCGATCATCCGCGTCACCGACACGGGGATCGGCATCCCGGCGGACGAACTCACCCGGGTCTTCGAACGGTTCCACCGAGCCGGGAACGTGCGCGAGGAGACGATCCGCGGCTCGGGCCTCGGGCTCACCATCGCCAGATCCATCGCGCAGGCGCACCGCGGCACGATCGAGGCCTTCGCCACCGGTGACCCCGGAACGACCTTCATCGTCCGACTCCCGCTGGCCCGCCGGAACCGCTCGGCCGGCTGACACCGCCGACGAGGCGTCTCAGTCGGCCAGACGGGATCAGTCGATGTCCCCATCAGTGCCGGGCATGCGGCCGGGATCGATGCCCAGGCGTTCCTCGCTCCGCTCCACGTCGGCGAACCGCTGCCCTTCGACGACGAGCAGCACCTTCTTGGGCACCGTCTTGAGCCAGATCCTGCCGCCGTTCGCCAGTTCCCAGTACGGGTCGCCTGCCTGGGAGCCGGAGGGCTGACCAAGGTGCGCGCTCAGCGCCGACTGCAACTCCTGAGCGGCACTCCGCAGCCCGCCGGGGTCGTCGCTCTTGTCGGAGACCGCGATCACGACCTGGGCGATCGCTTCATCTGCGACGAGCGAACGAACGGTCGGCAGGTTCACGGGATACCCGGAACGGTGCTGGACACCGCTCGACGTCTCCAGTTTGAGCTGCCACCCGAGACGCTCCGCGAGCGCCTTGAAATCGTCGCGACCGAGCGGCCACGACACCAACGCGAAGGCTTTGCTGACGGCATCGATCTGTGCGTCCGTGGCTCTGGCGAGTGCATCCATCCGGTCATCCTACGGCGGCCTCCGCACCTGCTTCGGCGGCGGACGAGGAGCCTCCCGAAAACCAGAACAGCCGCTGACCTGGGTGTTCCAGGGCAACGGCCGGGTCGAGCTGATGGAGCCGCCCAAGGGAATCGAACCCTTGACCTTCTCATTACGAGTGAGATGCTCTGCCGACTGAGCTAGGGCGGCGCGTGCGCTGGTCGCCCGGCGCACGAGTATCCATGTTAGCGCAGCTTTTGGACCGTCGTGTACAGCTCGGCGAAAGAACGACGGATCCGCTCGGCGAGGGACCCGGGCGTCGGCGCATCGGCCCAGCAACGCCACGCGTGGCGCAGGCCGGCGAAGCCCACCATCGTCACCATCCAGCAGCGGTCGAACAGCGCCTCGGCGTCCTCCGCGAGCGTCGGGTCGTCGTTCAACACCCGGCGCTCGACGACCTTGTAGAGGCCCTCCTCGAAGCCGCGCATGCTCGCGATCCGCGCACCGAGCAGGTGCGGGTGGTCGCGCAGCACGTCCTTGCGGAGATGGTGGATCTCGACGTCCTCGTCGGCGTCCCCCACGGTCCGGGCCAGGAGCTCCCCCAGATCGGTGAGCACGTCGGTGGTGGGCCCGGCGGTCAGGAAGGCGTGCAGGGCGTCGCCGTCCGGGATCAGCGGGATGTCGCCGATCAGCGCCTCCTCCTTCGTCCCGAAGTAGTTGAAGAACGTCCGCGGCGAGACCTCCGCCCGACGGCTCACCTCCTCGACCGTCACGTTCTCGAGCCCCTGCTCACTCGCAAGCGTCAGCACCGCGTGCTGGATCGCCCGACGCGTCGCGAGCCGCTTCCGCTCGCGGAGCCCGAGTTCAGCCGGCGCCGTCATGGTCATCAGGATCCCGCCGTCAACTGCACATCGGGTCCTTCGACGGCACCGTGCCGTCGATGAGGTACTGGTCGACCGCCTGGTTCACGCAGTCGCTGCCCTTGTTGTAGCCCGTGTGACCCTCACCCTTGTAGGTGATCAGCTGACCCTTGTCGAGCTGCTCCGCGAGGTTCTGCGCCCAGACGTACGGCGTGGCCGGGTCGTTCGTCGTCCCGACGACGAGGATCGGCGCTGCGCCCTTCGCGTGGATCTCCCCACGCTCGGTCCGCGTCTGGTACGGCCAGTTGGCGCAGAACGTGTCGCCGTAGGCCATGTACTCGCCGATCACGGGAGCCGCCTCCTCCAGCTGCTTCGCTTCGTCGGCCATCTTCGTCTTGTCGTCGTCGTAGCTGTAATCGAGGCAGTTGATCGCGTTGAAGGCCTCGGTCTGGTTGTCGGCGTACTTGCCGGACTCGTTGCGACCGTTGTAGCCGTCGGCGAACTGGAACGCGATGTCGGTCCCGCCCTGCATGACCTCGTCGAACATCTGGCTGAGGTACGGCCAGGCATCGGCCTGGTACAGCGGGTAGATGATCGCCGTGAGCAGCGTGTTGCCGCCCAGCTCACGTCCGTCGTCACCGGGGATCGGGTTCGCGTCGACCTCGTCGAGGAGCGTCTTGATCTCGGTCATCGCACTGTCGACCGAGCCACTGAACGGGCAGTCCTTGCCAGTCATGCAGTCCTCGAGGTAGGCGCGCAGAGCACTCTCGAAGCCCTTGGCCTGCTCCTTGACGACCTCGAAGTTCGACGTCGACGGGTCGATCGCGCCGTCGAGCACAAGGCGCCCGACGTTCTTCGGGAAGAGCTCCGCGTACGTCGCACCGAGGAAGGTGCCGTACGAGTACCCGAGGTAGTAGAGCTGCTTGTCGCCGACGGCGGCGCGCAGCATGTCGAGGTCCTTCGCCGCGCTCTGCGTGTCGACGAACTCGAGCATCTTGCCCGTCTCCTCCGCACACGCGTCGCCGAAGTCCTTCGCGGCCTTCTCGTTCGCGGCGATCCACTCGTCGGAACCGCGCTTCCCCGGCGTGACGTCGTACAGGTAGGCGTCCATCTCCGAGTCGGTCAGACATTTCACCGGCGTCGACTTCCCGACACCGCGGGGGTCGAAGCCGACGACGTCGAAGTTCTCCTGGAGGTCCTTGTCGACCGCGAAGTCGAGGCTGTCGGCGACGAGGCTGTAACCGGAACCACCCGGGCCGCCGGGGTTCATGAAGAGCGAGCCGATCGGCTTGCCGTTCGTGGCCTGGTGCCGCACGAGCGCCAGGGAGAGTTCGCCGTCCGAGGGGTTGTCCCAGTCGATGGGCGCCTTCGCCGTGGCGCACTCGAAGCCGTCGGCACAGCCGCTGGTCTTCCAGTCGAGCTTCTGCTCGTAGAAGGGCTTCAGCTCGGCGTCGACGTCGCTCGTCGCCGGCGAGGAGGACGACGTCGTCGGCTCGGCGGCCTTCGGCGGCAGGAAGGCGGTCACGCACCCGCTCAGGGTGAGCGCCGCGACCGCGAGACCGGCCACCAGGGCGACCCGCGCCGTACGGCGCGCACCGGGACCCCTGCGACGGGATGCACCGGTCGATCCCGTCGAGTCCGACGACTGCTGCCTGGGCGAAGTCACAGAGGCTCCCTACCGGACCGCCGACACGAGCATGGCCTCCAAGGCCAGCGCCGGGGCGACGTTCCCTTCGATTCGTGTGCGGGCGACGGAGATCGCCTCCAAGGTTTCGATCGTAACCGCAGGCGTCGTCCGGCGAGCGGCTTCCTCGAGTTCCGGACGCAATTCACGGTTGATGATCGTGGCGTCGTGCCCCAGCTGCAGGAGCACGATGTCTCGGTACAGCGAGAGCAGGTCGACCATGATCCGGTCGAGGCCGTCGCGCAGGCTGCGGGTCGCGCGCCGCTTCTGGTCCTCCTCCATCGCCCGCACCTGCGAGCGGAGGGCCGGCGGGACCGACTGGCCGGGCTCGACGCCGAGCGAGCGCAGGGTGCTCTCCCGCTCCGCCTCGTCGCGCAGCGAGGTGTACGCCTTCGCGTCGTCGCCCGCCAGCTCCAGGAGGCGACCAGCGGTGACGACCGCCTGGCCGGCGCTCCGGATGTCGAGCACGGCACGGAGCGTGGACTCACGGCGCTGCCGCGCGCCGGGGTCGGTCGCGAGGCGGTGGGCCATGCCGACGTGGCTCTGCGCCTCGCGGGCGGCGCGTTCGGCGAGCTCGGGCGCCACGCCGTCACGCCGTTCCAGCAGCTCCGCGACGTCGTCGATGGTTGGGACGCCGAGGCGGACCGAGCGGACGCGCGACCGGATGGTGGGCAGCAGGTCGGCCTCGCTCGGTGCGCACAGCACCCAGATCGTGCTGCTCGGCGGTTCCTCGAGCGACTTCAGCAGCAGGTTGGAGGTGCGCTCGGTCATGCGGTCGGCGTCCTCGACGACCATGACGCGGAAGCGACCGACGGACGGCGCGCGGTAGGCGTTCCGGACGAGGTCGCGGACCTCGTCGATCGTGATGATCACGCGATCGGTGCTCAAGGCGGAGAGGTCAGGGTGGGTGCGGGCCTCCACTTGACGACGGGTGACGTCGTCGCCCCCGGGCTCGCGGCTGAGGAGCGCGGCGGCGAAGGCGTAGGCGAGGGTCGACCGGCCGGAACCGGGCGGCCCGGTGATGAGCCAGGCGTGGGTGAGGCCCTTGGGCGTGATCGGGTCCGACGCCGACTGGAGGAGCTCGATCGCGTCGCGTTGACCCGTCAAGTCGGTCCAGGAAGCCATGCGTCCAGGATACCGGGCGGTACCGACGTGAGCCGGCGGAGCCCTTCGACAGGCTCAGGGACCGAGAGGATGTGCACTCAGAGGAGCGGCGCAATGCGGGCCTGGATGTCGGCGGCCAGTCGCTCGGGCGGGAGCGCGGCGTCGACGACGAGGAACCGCTCGGGCTCCGCGGCCGCGAGGGCCAGGAACGACTCCCGCACCCGGGTGTGGAAGTCCTGCGCCTCCGCCTCGAGCCGGTCGAATCGCTTGTTGGCGTTGTCGAGACGGCCGCGGGCGACGGCGACGTCCAAGTCGAGCAGGACGGTCACGTCGGGCAGGAGGTCCTCGGCGGCCCAGAGCGAGATGTCGCGGATCTGCTGGGCGTCGAGCACGCGTCCGCTGCCCTGATAGGCGACCGACGAGTCCAGGTACCGGTCCTGCAGGACGACCTCGCCCCTCGCGAGAGCCGGGCGCACGACGGTGGCGATGTGGTGTGCGCGGTCCGCCGCGTAGAGCAGGGCCTCGGCACGTGGGCTGATGTCGCCTCGGTGATGCAACACGATCTCGCGGATCTCGACACCGAGCTCACTGCCGCCCGGCTCGCGGGTCCGGACGACCGTCCGCCCCTGCTGCTCGAACCAGTCGCTCAACAGCCGCGCCTGCGTCGACTTCCCGACGCCGTCGCCACCCTCGAGGGTGATGTACAGGCCCCGAGGGCGTCCTCCCCCGCTCACGTGACGGCGTCGGCCTTCGCCGCGGCCGCCTTGTTCGCGGCGCGCGTCGCGGCAGCCTTCTTCGCCGCTTCCGAACGGGCGGTCGACGTGGCCGACGCGGACTTCGTGGCCGTCGCCTTGGCGGTCCCCGTCTTCGCGGCGGGGGTCTTCTTGGCCGGAGTCTTCTTCGCGGGTGCCTTCTTCGCGGGAGCCTTGCGACCGGCCTTCGGCTTCGCCGGGCCCTTCGCACGCTTGTCCGCCAGGAGCTGGACCGCTCGCTCGAAGTCGACGTCCTCGACCTGCTCGCCACGAGGGATCGTCGCGTTGGTCACGCCGTCCGTCACGTACGCGCCGAACCGGCCGTCCTTGATCTTGATCGGCTTCCCGCTCTCGGGGTCGGCCTCGAACTCCTTGAGGGCGCTCGACGCCTTCCTGGCTCCGTACTTGGGCTGGGCGAACAGCTCGACGGCACCGGCGAGGTCGACCGCGAAGATGTCGTCCTCGGAGGTGAGCGACCGGGTGTCGGTGCCCTTCTTGAGGTAGGGACCGTAGCGGCCGTTCTGCGCGAGGATCTCCTCGCCCGACTCGGGGTCGGCGCCGACGACCCGCGGCAGGTCGAGGAGCTTGAGCGCGGTCTCGAGGTCGATGGTCGCGAGGTCCATCGACTTGAAGAGCGATGCGGTGCGCGGCTTCTCGGCCGCCGCCTTCTTCTTGGCGGGGGCCTTCTTCTTGGCGCCCACAGCAGGTTCGGTCACCTCACCGGTCGCCGTGTCGACGGAGAGCTCCGCCTCGGGCTCCGGGTCGACCTCGGTGATGTACGGGCCGAAGCGTCCGTCCTTCGCGACGATCTCCTTACCGGTCGTCGGGTTCACGCCGATGACGCGGTCGCCGACGACGGGTGCGTCGATGAGCTCGTGCGCCTTCGCGGGCGTCAGCTCATCGGGTGCGAGGTCCTCGGGCAGGTTGACCCGACGCGGCGTCGGGGCTTCCTCCCCCTCGGCCGGCGGCGGACCGTCGGGCGTGACCTCGAGGTACGGGCCGTACTTGCCGATCCGGAGCGTGACGCCGTCGTCGATGACGATCGAGTTGATGCGGCGGGCGTCGATGTCGCCGAGGTTGTCGATGACCTGACGCAGGCCGCGACCCGAGTCGTCGCCGAAGTAGAAGCCCTTGAGCCAGTCGACGCGGTCGACCGAGCCGCCGGCGATCCGGTCGAGGTCGTTCTCCATCTCAGCGGTGAAGTCGTACTCGACGAGCTCCTCGAAGTACTCCTCCAGGAGACGGACGACGCTGAACGCCACCCAGCTGGGGATGAGCGCCTGGCCACGCTGCGTCACGTAGCCGCGGTCGATGATCGTGGAGATGATCGATGCGAAGGTGGACGGTCGGCCGATGCCGAGCTCCTCGAGTCGCTTCACCAGGCTGGCCTCGGTGTAGCGCGGGGGCGGCGAGGTCTCGTGCCCCTTCGCCTCCGGGTCCTCGATGCCGAGCTGCTGGCCTTCGGTGAGGGGCGGCAACTTCGCCTCGGACGCGTCGTCCTGGGAGTTGCGGTCCTCGTCCTGGCCTTCTTCGTAGGCGGCGAGGAAGCCACGGAAGGTGATGACGGTGCCGGAGGCGGTGAACTCGGCGCGGCCCACGTCGGTCTTCGACTCGAGCGTGATCGTCGCGGTCGAGCCCTTCGCGTCGGCCATCTGGCTTGCGACGGTGCGCTTCCAGATCAGGTCGTACAGCTTGAAGTCGTTGCCGCGGAGCGTCGACGCGAGCGAGGACGGCGTACGGAAGGTGTCGCCCGAGGGACGGATCGCCTCGTGCGCCTCCTGCGCGTTCTTGCTCTTGCCGCTGTAGAGGCGCGGCTTGTCGGGCACCGTCTCGGCACCGTAGAGGGCAGCGGCCTGCTTCCGCGCCGCGTCGATCGCCTGCTTGCTCAGCGACGGCGAGTCGGTACGCATGTACGTGATGTAGCCGTTCTCGTAGAGCGACTGCGCGACACTCATCGTCTGCCGTGCGGAGAACCGAAGCTTGCGACCGGCCTCCTGCTGGAGCGTGGAGGTCGTGAACGGAGCCGCCGGCCGGCGGGAGTACGGCTTGGACTCGACGGAGAGGACGGTCGCCTTCGACTGCTCGAGTGCTGCGGCGAGCGCCGTGGCCCGGTGTTCGTCGAGCGGGACGGCACTGCCCTTGAGCTGTCCGAGGTCGTCGAAGTCGCGGCCGGTGGCGACGCGGTCGCCGTCGAGCCGGACGAGGCGCGCGGTGAAGGGCGCTCCGGTGGCGTCTGCTTCGGGGAGGAAGCGGGCGATGACGTCCCAGTAGGAGGCGGCGCGGAAGGCGAGGCGCTCGCGCTCCCGGTCGACGACGAGTCGGGTGGCGGCGGACTGCACGCGTCCGGCGCTCAGTCCGGGGCCGACCTTGCGCCAGAGCACGGGCGAGATCTCGTACCCGTAGAGACGGTCGAGGATCCGGCGGGTCTCCTGGGCGTCGACGAGGTCGGTGTCGAGGGGCCGCGTCTTGTCCTTCGCGGCGAGGATGGCGTCCTTGGTGATCTCGTGGAAGACCATGCGGCTGACGGGGACCTTGGGCTGCAGGACCTGCAGGAGGTGCCACGCGATGGCTTCGCCTTCGCGGTCCTCATCAGTCGCGAGGAGGAGTTCGTCGGCGTTCTTGAGTGCGCGCTTGAGGTCCGCGACGGTCTTCTTCTTCGCGTCGGAGACGACGTAGTACGGCTCGAAGCCGTTGTCGACGTCGACCGAGAACTTGCCGAGCGAGCCCTTCTTGAGCTCGGCGGGAAGGTTCTTCGGCTCGATGAGGTCGCGGATGTGACCGACCGAGGACAGCACCTCGTAGTCGTCACCGAGGTATCCGGCGATCGACTTCATCTTGGTCGGTGACTCTACGATCACGAGTTTCTTGCCTGCCACGAGGCTCCTTCCATCAGGCACACCATACACACGTGCACAGCAGGCTTGTCCAATCGTGGGGCGGCCACGCGCGTGTCCAACCCCTTGCGTTCTGCGGCGTTCGGAGCAGAATGTCTGCCATGAGTACCCAGACGAGTTACACCGTGAAGTTGACCGACGGTCCACTGGAGGGCAAGACGATCAGTGCCCGACTCAGCGACCATGGATCACCGACGCCCACCGTCGACGTGCCGAGCGGCACCGCCGGCAAGGTCTACCGGTACGCCCGGACGACCGGCGAGGAGTACGACGACTCCGGCGCCCCGAGCGCGGTCGACTACCGCTTCCTGGAGGCGGTCTTCACGACCGGCTCCGGTCAGGACTGACCGGTCGCACCGCTACCTCTTAATAGGTGGCGGTCACGGGCACCCCGGCGACGGCGACGGACTCCTCAGGAGGAGGTCCGGCTCTTGCAGCGACCGTGATGGCGCCGAAGGCCGTGTCGACAGTGGCGTCGACGAGGACGGTGACGCCCTCCACACTGCAGGTGCCGAGCGACGCCGCATTACGCGCCGCGACCATGCGAGCAGTTTCGCAGGGGAAGCCTGGGAGCCTGCCGGACGCGGTGTCGGCTGCCGCCAACGCGGCTGCGTCGGCCGCGTTCGCCGCTCGCTGATGAGCGGCGAAGAGCGTCACCACGGGCAGCGTCGCGAGGAGGACGGCGATCAGGGCTCCGAGGACGCCTGCCGCCAGGACCGACCCGGCTCCGGTCTCGTCGTGCAGGCCTTCCGTCGCGCGGAGGGCGATACGGCGCAGCTGCACGTTCACCGGCCGCCACCCATGGCGCACGAGGAGGCCGATACCGGGACGATGCCGGCCAGGCCGGATCCGCCGACGGCGTCGACCCGCACGCAGACGAGGTCGCCTTCCGCCCCACTCGTCATGGTCGCCCCCGGTAGGACGCGCTCGACTCGACCCGCCGCGGTCCCGGCGTCGTCGCCTCGCCCCAGACTCCGGGCGGCGTCCGCAGCCGCGTCGGTCGCGCGGAGCTGGGTCAGCCCGACCTGCACCGCGGAGAGCCCCATCGCCAGCACGAGGACGACGGCAGGGACGACGACCGCGAACTCCGCCGTCACCGCGCCATCCTCCGAACGCCATGTCGGCACCTGCAGCCGCACGGCTCAACCGTTCGCCGTCAGGGCTCGTCGGACGAGGTCGGTGAGGATGCCCCGCACCTCGTCTCCGCGGAGGATGGCGACCAGGAGACCGGCGAAGCCGACGGCCGCCATGGTGGCCACCGCGTACTCCGCCGTGGCGGACCCCCGTTCGTCCTGCAGGACGCGCCGCACCTCGCGCCTGACGCTGTGCTCGACTCGACGACCGATCGTGATCATGATGTTCCTTCCCCGCACCGGAGTGCTGCGCTCGTGGCACGAACACCTCCATGTTCTGCGACCGCGTCCAACGATGCGCAGGCGGATCCGACGTCGGCGACGGGCCGCGTCGACCGGCCGGTTGTGGAGCGATCTCGCCTTGCACCCGACCGCTATTCATGCTTGAGTAATAGTCATGGATGAACAGCTGGCGGCGCGCGACTCGCAACTCCTCCGGGGCGTGTTGCCGATGCTCATCCTGTCCACCGTGCACCGCGGTGAGACCTACGGGTACGAGCTGGTCGAACGTCTCCGAGCCCTCGGTCTGGCCGATCTGGCGACCGGCGTCGTGTATCCGGTCCTCAGCCGGTTCGAACGCGACGGACTGGTGACCGCGCGTCGGGTCGCCTCCTCGGGCGGCCCAGCACGGAAGTACTACGCGATCACCGAACGAGGAGACGCGGCGAGGCTCGACGCCATCGCCCGCTGGAGGGCGATGACCGACATCGCCGAACGAGGAATTCACCCTGAAGGAGCATCAGCATGATCGACCAGAAGCACCCGACGGCGGATGACCTGCTCGCCGAGCGCGCTGCACGCGGACTGAGCTTCGCGGACCGCTGGCGACGCGACTCGTACCTGCAGCGCCTCGACTGGCACCTCGAAGCTGTGGTCACGGGGCGGGAACGCCGCGCGATCATCCGTTCGCTGCGAGACGAACTCTCGGTCGATCGGCGACCGATGACGATCGCCCTGGCCGACCTCGGCTCACCACGCGCCCTGGCCGCCCGCTACGCCGACGACCCGGCCCGATTGCGACCGACCTGGTCGATCGGGGTCATCTGGGGCGGCGTCGCGATCCTCGCCTACTGGTTCTCGTTCGCCCTGTTCACCCTCGGGATGCTCGCGGTGGTCGAGCAGTCGACACTCGATGAAGCGCACGCACGGTTCTTCTTCGTCGACGTGCTCGCCTTCGCCAACGAGGACGGCATCGGCGTCGGCTGGTCCGGCGACGTCGCGTGGATCCTCGTGCCACTCGTGATCATCGCCGTCGCCGTGCTCGTCGGAGCACGCTGCTGGCGCGCACTGCCACGCTCCCGCGACTGAAGCAGCCCCGCGACGGAAGCAAGCAGGTCGGCGTCGAACCGTTGGTCAGAACCCGAGCGTCGTCGAGGTGACGACGCTGAGGAGGAGCGGAGCCACACCGACGAGGAGGAAGGCCGGCAGGATGCAGACCCCGAGCGGGATCATGAGGCGGGTCGCGAGGATCGCTGCAGCCCGCTCGCCATCGGACCGTGCCTGATCACGCTGCTGCTCCGCCTCGCTGCGGAGCAGCTCACCGGCGGGGATCCCGGCCCTGGCCGAGAGCGCGAGGACGCCCGTGATCGTGGCACCGTCGTAGGGGACGGCGAACCGCTCGCACGCCTCCTCGACGATCGACCGGGCCTCCGGCGCCGCTCCCCCACCCGCCATCGCCACCGCGACGAGGTCGAGCGACAACCCCGGCGCGGGGTCGCGCCTGGCCGCCCGTGCACTGAGCGCCGAACTCCAGCGCGCACCGACGATGAGGAACACCACACCGGCCGCGAGACAACAGAGCCCGGGAGGTGTCGCGAAGAGCGTCCGCAGCGTGTCGAAGCCGAGGGCCATCCCGAGGAGGACGGCGACGAGCGGCAACCAGAGCACCAGCCTCGCCGTCGCGGACGCTCCGGCGAGCGCCGTGCCGACGTCGCGACCGATGCGGTCCAACTCGCGCAGCGACCCGGCGAGGTCGCGCAGACAGACGCCGAGCGGCGCTCCGCTGATGGCCGCGACCTGCCAAGCGGCGGCCAGCCCCGCCCAGGCCGTGCGCGCGCCGGCACTCGTCTCCTGATCAGCGATGGCGGCGATCGCCGCCGGCAGGTCGCCGCCGTGCGCGGCAGCCTCGGCCACCGCTGACAGCACCGCCGCGTCGGCCCGATGATCGCTCGTCGGGCCGGCTTCGTCGTCCGGTCCATCCGCCGCGAGGCCGACGGACACCGATGCTGATCGCGTTCGCGCATCGGCGTCGGCTTCCAGGGCGAGATGCCTCCAGGCGCTGCCGGGTGCGACACCGGCGCCCAGCAGCACGGCCAGACGACGGGTGGTGCGCGCCACGCGGGCGGGACCGTCGTCATCGGGCGGAGCCGCGCCGGGAAGCGCCGCGAGCACCCGCCGCAGGACCCGCAGCCGGGTCACGGCAACTCCTCGACGGAGAGGCGGTCGTGTTCGTCGATCAGGAGGCGGCCGACCGCCACCACCTGCCGTCCGACCGGGAGCCGTGCCAGGTGCACGACGAGTCCGATCGCGCTCGTCGCCTGACGGGCCACAGCCTCCTGACTCATGCCGGCGAGCGCACCGAGCGCTTCCAAACGGGCGGGCACGTCGGTCACGGAGTTCGCGTGGAGGGTGCCTGCACCGCCGTCGTGCCCGGTGTTGAGCGCCGACAGCAGCTCACGCACCTCGGGCCCCCGGCACTCGCCGAGGACGAGCCGGTCGGGACGCATGCGGAGCGCCTCGCGCAGGAGGCGTTCGAGGTCGATACCGCCGGCCCCCTCCAGGTTGGCCTGGCGCGACTGGAGGGCGACGACATGCGGGTGGAGGATCCGCAGCTCCGCGACGTCCTCGATCACGACGAGCCGCTCGGCTGGCGAGGCGAGGCCGAGCAGGGCGCCGAGGAGCGTCGTCTTCCCGGAGCCGCCCGCACCGGTGATGAGGATGTTCGTCCGGGCCGCGACGGCGTCGCGCAGCAGCTCGGCGACCGCCGCCGGGAACATCCCGGAGGCCTGTAGCGCATCGAACCCCAGCGCTTCGTCCCGTGGCACCCGGATGGACAGGAGCGTCCCTCGCGTCGACACCGGCGGGAGGACCACGTGGACCCGCACCCCGTCCTGCAGACGCACGTCGACGCACGGCGTCGCCTCGTCGACGTGCCGCCCGCCCCTCGCCACCAGGCGCACCGCGAGCGCGCGGATGGTCGCCTCATCGGAGCGCCATCCCGCCTCCCGGACGAGCCCGGCACCGTGGTCGAGCCAGAGGCCGGACGAGCCGTTGACGAAGAGGTCGGTGACCCCCGGATCGGCGAGGTAGGGCGCGAGCGCGCCGAAGTCGGCGAGCGCCGTGACACCGCGCGACTCGCCTGCTCGCGCGGGCTCGGCGTCGACCGCCGCCTCCGGCGGATCGGGCGGGGCGGCCTCGGGCGGGACGGAGACGACGAATCGATCGGACATGCGGCGAGCGTAGAAGCCCAGGCTCGAACCCCGAGGCGCGGAGGCGCGGACCTCGCAAACTCACGAGACCGGCTTCGCTTGTGGAGCGTCGTCGGCGACCCTCAGTGCACCTCAGCGGCCGATCGTCGAGGCGCGGATGACGAGGTCCGCGGCGATCACCGGGGCGGGTGCCACCGTCCGACCCTCGATCCGGGCGAGGAGTTGGTCGGCGCCTGCGCGACCGAGCGCCTCACCGGGCAACCGCACACTCGTCAACGGCGGGTCGCTCACGACCGACGACGCCAGGTCGTCGAACCCGACCACCGCGAGCTCACCCGGCACCGGCATGCCCATCGCACGCGCCGACTGCAGCACCCCGTACGCGTGCGTGTCGGTCGCGCAGACCAACGCGGTCACCCCGGCGTCGCGCCACCGCGGCCAGCTGTCGACGAACGCCGCGGCCGCCGCTTCGAGGTCGATGATGCTCTCCGCGCGATCGTCGGCGTGCACGCGCATCCCGCGCACGGCGGCCTCGCGCTCGAGCAGCAGTCGACGCAGAAGGAACGTGTCCGTCGCGGTGCGCCCACCGAGGTACCCGAGCTGACGGTGACCCAGGACGTGGAGGTGGTCGAGGAGCGCTCGGACACCGCCGAGGAGGTCGAAGTCGACGGACACGGCACGTCGGTCGGCGACGACGGCACCGGACGCGGCCTCCGCCGTCGTCATCGGGAGGCGGGGTGCGTCGAGCAACACGAGCGCGGTGTCGAGCCTGAGCTCCTCGAGGAAGGCCTCGCTCGGCGCGTCGACCACGAGCCCGGCCGGTCGGAGGGCCGCCAATCGGCCGAGCGCCGCCGCCGTGGGCACGTCGCCCTCCCCGGTCACCGACACGAGCAGCTGGTAGGCGTCGCCGAGGCCGGCCCTGAGCCCCCGGATCACCGCACCGAAGTAGGGGTTCGAGGCATCCGGCGTCACGAAGACGACCAGGTTGCTCGACCCGCTCGCGAGCGCCCGCGCGGCGTGGTCGGCGACGTAGCCGAGCTCGGCGATCGCCTGGCGCACCCGTTCGGCGTTCTGTGCCGACACGTGACCGGCGTCCTTGCCGTTGGCGACGAGCGACACGGTCGCGACCGACGTCCCGGCCCGCTCCGCCACCATCGCCGCCGTCACGCGACGGGCGGCGCGTGGCCGGGGATCGTTCGGTTCGAGGGGCACCCGTCGATCGTATCGGGGCCGCGGAACCCTGGGCCGAACGACCCGGTTTGGCGAACCTAAAGCGCTTGACGTAGGCTGCTCCCGGCGGACCTGAAGCGCTTTACGTGACCTGCCGCCCGCTTCCCCAGCACCCCAACGATGTGGAGAACCATGCCCCGCAAGATCATCCTCGACTGCGACCCAGGCCACGACGACGCGATCGCCATCCTCCTGGCACACGGCAACCCCGAGATCGAGCTGCTCGCCGTCACGACCGTCGTCGGCAACCAGACGCTCCCGAAGGTCACCCGGAACGCCCTCGCCGTCGCCCGCATCGCCGGGATCACCGACGTGCCGTTCGCCGCCGGTGCCGACCGCCCGCTCGTGCGCCCGCTCGAGAACGCGCCGGACATCCACGGCGAATCGGGCATGGACGGCCCCGTCCTCCCCGAACCGGCGATCGCCCTCGACGACCGGCACGCCATCGACCTCATCATCGACCTCGTCATGTCGCACGAACCGGGCGAGATCACCCTCGTCCCGACCGGCGGCCTGACGAACATCGCCCTCGCAGCCCGCAAGGAGCCGCGCATCGTGGAGCGGGTCAAGGAGGTCGTCCTCATGGGCGGCGGCTACCACGTCGGCAACTGGTCGGCGGTGGCCGAGTTCAACATCAAGATCGACCCCGAGGCCGCGCACATCGTCTTCAACGAGAGCTGGCCCGTCGTCATGGTCGGCCTCGACCTCACGCACCAGGCCCTCGCCACCCCGGAGGTCGTCGAGCGGATCGCCGCGATCGGCACCGGCCCGGCACGCTTCGTCGAGGAGCTGCTCGAGTTCTTCGGCACCACCTACAAAGACGCGCAGGGCTTCGACAGCCCGCCCGTGCACGACCCGTGCGCCGTCGCCTACGTGATCGACCCGACGATCGTGCGGACCGTCAAGGTACCGATCGACATCGAACTCACGGGCACGCTCACCCTCGGCATGACGGTCGCCGACTTCCGCAGCCCGGCTCCGGACGACTGCAGCACCTGGGCCGCGACCGAGCTCGACCACGCACGCTTCTGGGGCCTCGTCACCGACGCCCTCGAGAACATCGGGGAGATCGAGCTGTGAGCGACCTCCTGAACTCCACGAAGCGCGCCGTCCGCGTCGGTGCCCTCATGACGGCGTTGCTCGCCGCCTGCGTCGCGTTCCAGTTGAACGCCAGCATGCTGAGCCCCGCGCTCGTCAGCATGGCGCGCGAATTGCAGACCGACGACGCCACCATCGGCCTCTCGCAGACCATGTTCTTCACCACGGCGGCGTTGTTCTCGGTCTTCCTCCCCCGCCTCAGCGACATCGTCGGCCGGAAGCGCGTCCTGACGGGCATGCTCGTCATCATGCTCGTCGGCACCGTCGTCGCGGCCCTCGCCGTGAACGTCGAGATGCTGTTCGTCGGCCGCATCATCCAGGGCGTGTCCGGGCCGGTCGTGCCCATCACCCTGCTCATGCTGCGCGCCGAGGTCACCGACCCGAAGCGGTACGGCGCCATGATGGGCCTCATCACCGCAGTCAACGGCGGCATCGCCGGGATCGACGCTCTCGCCGGCGGATGGCTCGTCACGAACCACGGCTTCCGATCCGTCTTCTGGACCATGGCCGTCGTCGCAGCCGTCGCGATCGTGTTCGTCGTCCTGTGGGCCGCGAACTCGCAGCCCTCGAAGGGCACGAGGATGGACTGGTGGGGCGTGCTCCCGCTCGTCGTGTCGATCGCCGCACTGCTCACCGCGTTCAACGAGGCCGGCAAGCTCGCGGCGGCGAACTGGTTGCTCGTCGGCGGGTTCATCGTCGTCGCCCTCGTCGCATTCGCGATCTTCTGGACCGTCGAGAACCGCGTCGCCGAGCCACTGGTCGCCACGAAGTACCTCCGCCAGCGCAGCACCTGGGCACTCCTGCTCACGACGCTGCTCACGATGACCGGGGTCTTCGCCGTCGCCAACGGCCTCGTCACCTCGATCGCCCAGAACGCCGACGCGGGCTTCAGCATGGAGGCCGACCTCGCCTCGCTCGCGTTCCTGACGCCGTACGCCCTCGTCGGCTGGCTCGTCGGCCCGTTCGCCGGTCGTCTCGCGCCAACGCTCGGCTACCTGAATGTGCTCCGCATCGGTCTCATCGGCAGCATCGTCTCGATCGTCATCATGGCGCTCGTCGGCGTGCACTCGCTCCCCGTGCTCATCGCGACGACCGTCCTCATCGGTGCGACCTACGCGGGCATCGGCAACATCATGCTCAACGGGCTGGGCATCGTCCTGTCGCCGAAGGAGAACCCGGGCTTCCTGCCCGGCCTGAACGCGGGAGCCTTCAACCTGGGCGCCGGCCTCAGCTTCGTCGTCCTCCCCGCCGTCCAGATCGCCGTCGCGCCCGCCGGAGGGACGTCGACGGCCGGGTACACGAGTGCCATGCTGGTCGGCGCGGGCATCACCGCGGTCGCCCTGCTGGTGTCGTTCCTCATCCCGAAGCCCGCCAGCGCCGAGGTCCGTCCGCCCGAGACCGCCTCGGCAGCCTAGGAAGGTCACCATGCAGAGTCCACGCATCGTCGTCGTCGGGTCCTTGAACGCGGACCTCGTCATCCGCACGGCACGCTTCCCGCAGCCCGGGGAGACGCTCACGGGATCCGAACTCGCCGTCATCCCCGGCGGCAAGGGCGCCAACCAGGCCGTCGCCGCGGGCAGACTCGGCGGCGACGTCACCATGGTCGGCGCGGTCGGCGACGACGCGCACGGGTCCCTCCTGCTCGAGTCGCTGTCGAGCTCCGCGGTCGACGTCACCCGGATCGCCCGACGTGACGACGTCGCGACGGGCACCGCGGTGATCACCGTCGACGACGCCGGGGAGAACACGATCATCGTGTCGCCCGGGGCGAACGGCACCCTCACGCCGGATCGGATCGGCGAGGCGTGGACGGCGCTCGACGGTGCCGGCGTCGTCTGCCTGTGCCTCGAGGTGCCGATCGACACCGTGCTCGAGACGGCCCGGCGTGGCGCCGCGGCCGGCGCGCTCGTGCTCCTCAACCTCTCCCCCTACGGTCCGGTGCCGGAGGAGCTCCTCCACGCGACCGGCGTCCTCCTCGTGAACGAGCACGAGGCGGCCGACCTCGCAGGGGTCGACCCGGAGGAGGCCGGGTGGGAGGCGACCGCCACGGCGCTGCGCAGCCACGGCATCCGACGAGCCGTCGTCACGACCGGGGCCGCAGGCAGTGTCGTGATCGACGGCGAGGCCGACCCGACGTCGGTTCCGTCGCCGACGGTGGACGCCGTCGACACCACCGGCTGCGGCGACGCGTTCATGGGTGCTCTCGCGCTGCGACTCGCTGCCGGCGACGAGCTCGTCGACGCGGCGCGATTTGCCTCGACCGTCGGCAGCTACGCGGCGACCGGCGCCGGCGCCCAGGCGTCGTACCCCGATCAGGAACAGCTCGCGGCGTTCCTCGAGCAGCGATGAGACACGGGGTCCCGCGTGAACCGACGCGGGACCCCGTGTCGCCTCAGCCGGCGGCGATCACCCAGAGGTAGAGCACCGCGGCAGCAGCGATCGCCCAGCTCGTGAAGCTGCCGACGAGGAACTCCTCAGCCTTGCCGCCGACCCCGCGATCCTCGGAGATCTCCGGGAAGCGCACGATGCCCTTCGCAGCGACGAGGGCGGCGATCACCATGCCGGTGCCACTCAGCGCGAGGACGACGATGAAGACGCGTTCGAGCGGGCCGATGAGTCGGCCACCGAGCAGCTGTGTCGTCGGACGCCGCGGCGTGGCGCTCTGCTCGACGGTCCCCAACTCGCGTCCGCGGATCATGACCGTCCAGGCGGAGGCGGGTGCCGCGGTCGGTTGCGGCTCGTCGTCCTCACGCGCGCGGCGCAGTGACGCCCGCACGATGAGGTTGCTGCTCCGCGTGAGGAAGACGAGCGTCGACCCGGCTGCGACGGCGAGAACCAGGGGCACCTCCTGCAGCACGCCGAGGTCGAAGCCCGCGTAGACCTGTGCAGCGGGGCTGTCGGCGGTCCCGCCCGCCCCGAACACGAGCGTGGAGACGACGACGAGGAGACCGAGCAGGAGCACGGGCCAGAACCCGCGCGGTCGTGACGCGTCCGAGGACGGCATGGCCACGATCCATCCGAGGGCGACGAGGCCGGTCAGTGTCGGCCACCACCAGTCGAGCCCGAGGCCCAGCACGGCGAACAGCCACACCACCACCAGCCCGATCACCGGGGACCAGCGCGGGCCGCGGACCACACCCCGACAGAGGTCGGCGACCCCGATCATGAGCAGCAGGACGGCCGTGATCATCGGGCCGGCGATCCGGCGAGCAGGTCGAGGGCCGAGACGAGCGCGGCACCGCCCGATCGTTGCAGGTTCTGCGACACCGCGGACTGCGAGATGCCGGCTTCGGCAGCCATCGACTCCTGCGATCGGCCGAGGAGCGCGCCCGCGGCGAGCTGTCGCTGTCGGGGGTTCCGCATCTGATCGATCGTGTGGTCGCGCAGGGTGAGGAGTGCGTTCACGATGGCGTCTCCGTCCTGGGGCGCTTCGCCCTCGAACCACGATCGCAGGTACGGCTGACGTTTGTCCTCTCGCCGATGCGCCTCGTCGATGGCGGCTCGGGCCCGCCACCAGGCGGAACCGTCCTGAATGCGGGCCTCCTGCCCGGCGTCGATGTCCGTGACCTCGCCCCAGCCGAGGCCGAACCGGCAATCGACCTCCGCGGGGAACAGCAGTCGCGCGAGGGTGGTGGCTCGCAGTGCGGTTGCGACATCCGCGTACACGACCTGGAACTCGTCGCCGACCGTGGGACGCAGCGGCTGCTCGGCGGGCCAGGTGGCCTCCACCTGGAGGAAGACGTCCTGGATCGCGCGCTGAGCTCGGGTGCGATCGTCGAGACGGCGGGAACCGACGATGTCGACGACGACGGCCAGGAGGAGAGCGGTCATCTCAGAAGCATAGAGCTGATAGTGGCAGAACTATAAGCAATAATCGAATACTCACCGGTGGCCACCTGCCGCCGGCGCCGGAGACAGAAGAAGGCGGCACCCATTGGGGGGAATGGGTGCCGCCTCTACAGTGCCGGATTGGGGGGAATCGCTGGCACTGCATGCACGAATGTGTATTCGGCCGGGTCCAAGTGTACGCCAGTGAACGGGGAATACAAGCGCTCAGACGACCCCAGATCGAGTGGTTTCCCTACCATGCCCAGATCATTCACAGACTGGGCCCGAGAATTTGTTCGGATGAGTGACAAATCCGCAACCGGGAACGCGCTACGCTCGTGCATGGCACGGACTCGACCCGCCTCGGCAGGTCGGGTCAGGAACGCGGATTCGCAAGGGAGCGAGACACACACGATGAGCACGCAGATCGACAGCCTGATGCACGAAGACCGACGATTCCCACCGTCGGAGGAGTTCGCCGCGCAGGCGATCGCCAGCGCCGAGCTCTACGAGCGGGCGTCGAGTGACCGGCTCGCCTTCTGGGCCGAGCAGTCCCGCGAGCTGCTCACGTGGAGCAAGCCGTTCACGAAGACCCTCGACTGGTCGAACCCTCCCTTCGCGACCTGGTTCGACGACGGCGAGCTGAACGTCGCCTACAACTGCCTCGACCGGCACGTCGAGGCCGGCAACGGCGACCGCGTCGCCCTCCACTGGGAGGGCGAGCCCGGCGACACCCGCACCATCACCTACGCCGAACTCACGGCAGAGGTCAAGCGCGCGGCCAACCTGTTCACCAGCCTCGGCGTCGAAGCCGGCGACCGGGTCGCCATCTACCTGCCGATGATCCCGGAGGCGATCGTCTCGATGCTCGCCGTCGCGCGCATCGGCGCGGTCCACTCGGTCGTCTTCGGCGGGTTCAGCGCGGACAGCCTGCGCTCCCGCATCGACGACGCGGAGGCCAAGCTCGTCATCACCGCCGACGGCGGCTACCGCAAGGGCAAGGTCTCCGCGCTCAAGCCCGCCGTCGACGCGGCGCTCGCGAGCCGCGGCGAGCTGCCCGAGCAGGCGACCGTGGATCACGTGCTCGTCGTCCGTCGCGGCGAGAACGAGGTCGACTGGACGGCCGGACGCGACCTCTGGTGGCACGAGGCCATCGCCGACGCCGAACCCGAGCACGACGCGCAGCCGTTCCCTGCCGAGCAGCCGCTCTTCATCCTGTACACCTCCGGCACCACCGGGAAGCCGAAGGGCATCCTGCACACCTCGGGTGGCTACCTGACGCAGACGGCGTTCACCCACAAGAACGTCTTCGACCTGCACCCCGAGACCGACGTGTACTGGTGCACGGCAGACATCGGTTGGATCACGGGCCACAGCTACGTCACCTACGGCCCCCTCGCGAACGGCGCGACGCAGGTGCTCTACGAGGGCACACCGGACGCCCCGCACCCGGGACGCTGGTGGGAGATCATCGAGAAGTACGGCGTCAGCATCTTCTACACGGCTCCGACGGCGATCCGCTCCTTCATGAAGCTCGGCCGGAAGATCCCGAAGCAGTTCGACCTGTCGTCGCTCCGCCTGCTCGGCTCGGTGGGCGAGCCCATCAACCCCGAGGCGTGGATGTGGTACCGCAAGATCATCGGCAACAAGGTCGCGCCGATCGTCGACACCTGGTGGCAGACGGAGACCGGGGCGATCATGGTGTCGGCCCTTCCCGGTGTCACGTCGACGAAGCCCGGTAGCGCGCAGGTCCCGATCCCGGGCATCGCCATCGACGTGGTCGACGACGCCGGTGACGCGGTCGGTGCCGGCGGCGGCGGACTGCTCGTCGTGACCGAGCCCTGGCCGTCGATGCTCCGCGGCATCTGGGGCGACCCCGAGCGGTTCAAGGAGACCTACTGGGAGAAGTTCTGGGACGTCGAGGGCGGCCCCTTCTACTTCGCCGGCGACGGCGCACGGCTCGACTCGGACCGCGACGTCTGGCTGCTCGGCCGTGTCGACGACGTCATGAACGTCTCCGGACACCGACTCTCCACCGCTGAGATCGAGTCGGCGCTCGTCGCCAACGAGATGGTGGCCGAGTCCGCCGTGGTCGGTGCGGCCGACGAGACCACCGGGCAGGCGGTCGTCGCCTTCGTCATCATCAAGGAGTCCCACCTCGAGCAGGCGTCCGGACTCGCGGACATCACCGGCGCGCTCCGCAGCTGGGTCGGCGAACAGATCGGTCCGATCGCCCGCCCACGCGAGGTCTACCTCGTGAACGAACTGCCGAAGACGCGCTCGGGCAAGATCATGCGCCGTCTCCTGCGCGACGTGGCCGAGGGCCGCGAGGTGGGCGACACGACGACGCTCGCCGACACCACGGTCATGCAGATCATCACCGACAAGATGGTGAAGAACACGTAGGTCGATGCTCCAAACACGAGAGCCGGACGGAATCAGTCATTCCGTCCGGCTCTCGTGCATGTGGCGCGGGGAGGCGCTACGCGAACTCGACGATGAGCTCCACCTCGACGGGCGAGTCGAGCGGGAGCACGGCGACGCCGACGGCAGAGCGGGCGTGCACGCCGAGGTCGCCGAAGATGTCGCCGAGCACCTCTGACGCACCGTTGATGACGCCGGGCTGGCCGGTGAACGCCGGGTCGGAGGCGACGAAGCCGACGACCTTCACGATGCGGGTGACGCGGTCGAGCGAACCGATCTGGCTCTCCACCGCGGCGAGCGCGTTGAGGGCGCACGTCCGGGCATAGGACTTGGCGTCGGTGGGCGAGACGAGTCCGTCGCCCTCACCGACCTTGCCGGTGGCGGGGAGCTTGCCGTCGGTCATGGGCAGCTGGCCCGAGGTGAAGACGTGCTCACCGGAGACCACCGCGGGGATGTAGGCCGCGACGGGCGGGACGACGGTGGGCAGGGTGATACCGAGCTCGGCGAGTCGGTCGGCGATCTGGGACATGGGGGTTCCTCCGGGGCGTCGGGTCAGTCGGCGATGGGGCGCTTGAGGTAGGCGACGAGCCCACCCTCCGGACCGGTGACGACCTGGACGAGCTCCCAACCCTCCCCGCCCCAGTTGTTCAGGATGGCTGCCGTGTTGTGGATCATCAGCGGCGTGGTGAGGTACTCCCAGCGGGTCATGTCTCTCCTCGATCGGGCGCTCCGCACGGAGAGGCGGAGGCGCAGGGGATGGTCATGGCGGGCCCCAAGTGAAGCTCGCTCACAGTTTCCCCGCTTACCTTCGATCCTATGCCTGAACCACGTACCCCCGCGAAGACGGTCGCGCAGAGCGTCCTCGGCTTCGTCGGCTTGAGCGTCGCCGCCGGTGTGCTCGCCACCGCCGCGGTCACCCCTGCCATCGCGATGACCGGTCTCGCCACCTCCACGGGCATCTCCGTCTTCGACGGCCTCCCCGACTACCTCCAGCTCGACTCACTCGCCCAGAAGTCGAGCATCTACGCCAAGGACTCCGCCGGCAACCCGGTGCTCCTCGCCTCCTTCTACGACCAGAACCGGATCGAGGACAGCTGGGACCAGATCTCCCAGTTCGCGAAGGACGCCGCGGTCTCGGCCGAGGACCCCCGCTTCTTCGAGCACGGTGGCATCGACCTCGCGGGCACCGTCCGCGCGGTCGTCAACAACGCCGCCGGTGGATCGACGCAGGGTGGTTCGTCGATCACGCAGCAGTACGTGAAGAACGTCCTGGTGCAGAAGGCCGAGGCGATCCCCGACAAGAAGGAGAGCGACGCGGCCTACGAGGAGGCGACCGCGACGACCCCGGAGCGCAAGCTCAAGGAGATGCGACTCGCGATCGGTCTCGAGAAGACGTACGGCAAGGAGGACATCCTCCGCGGGTACCTCAACATCTCCGGTTTCGGCGGACGCGTCTACGGCATCGAGGCGGCGTCCAACTACTACTTCAACACCACGGCGGCGAACCTCACGCTGGAGCAGGCGGCGACCCTGCTCGCGATCGTCAACAACCCCGAGAACCTCAGGATCGACAAGCCCGACAGCGCCGACAACGGCGCGGCCAACGGCTACGCCCTGACGAAGACGCGACGGGACTACGTCCTCGACCAGATGCTCAAAGAGCAGAAGATCTCCAAGGAGCAGCACGACACCGCCGTGGCGATCCCGATCACCCCGACGATCGTGCCGCCCGTCACCGGCTGTTCCGCGGCCGGGTCGTCCGCCTACTTCTGTGATTACGTGACGAACGTGCTGCAGAACAACGAGATCTTCGGCGCCACACAGGACGAACGGTGGACGAACTTCAAGCGCGGCGGATACAGCGTCTTCACGACCCTCGACCTCGACCTCCAGAGCGCCTCGCAGGCGGCGATCGACGAATACGTCCCGAAGACCACCACGGAACTCGACCTCGGTGCCGTCTCCGTGAGCGTGCAGCCCGGGAGCGGGCGGATCCTCGCCATGGCCCAGAACAAGGACTACTCGCAGGATCCCGATGTCCTCGCGACGGGCTCCAACTACAGCGCCATCAACTACAACACCGACCAGGCCTACGGCGGCTCGGCCGGCTTCCAGCCCGGGTCGACGTACAAGATCTTCACCCTGACGGACTGGCTGAAGTCGGGCAAGGGCGTCAACGAGTCGATCAACGCGAACCGCAGATCCGACTGGGGGACCTTCACCAACAGTTGCGTCCCGGGTGGGACGGAGCAGGCGGAGGCCGGATGGAGTCCGCGGAACGACGAGGGCGAATCAGGGTCCTACACCGTGAGACGTGCCACGCAGCAGTCGATCAACACCGCGTTCATCGCGATGGCGCAGGAGCTCGACCTCTGCGACATCAGCAAGACCGCCGAGTCGATGGGCGTGCACCGTGCCGACGGCGCGCCACTGAACAACTCCCCCGCGACCGTGCTCGGCACGAATGAGGTCGCCCCGCTGAGCATGGCGACCGCGTTCGCGACGCTCGCGGCCGGCGGCAAGACCTGCGACCCGATCGCGATCGACTCGATCACGAAGCCCGACGGGTCGACTGCCGAGGTCCCCTCCGCGAACTGCCGCCAGTCGGTCGATGCGAAGGTGGCGGCCGCGGCCGACGACGTCCTCCAGGGCGTCGTGTCGAGCGGTACCGCGTCCGCCTCGGGCGCCCGCACCGACGGCGTCGGTGAGCTGATCGGCAAGACGGGGACCACGGACAACGCCGAGGCGACCTGGATGAGTGGCGCGAGCACGACCGTCGCGACGGTCGTCGGCACCTTCAACGTCAGCGGACACGTCAACCTCCGCGACACCTACATCGACGGCACCCAGGTCGCGTCCATGCGGCACTACATCTGGCCGGAGGTCATGTCGGCCGCGCTCGCCAAGTACCCGGGCGGCGACTTCCCTGAGGCCGACCGAGCCACGCTGCAGGGCGACGGTTCCGGCAGCAGCGGCGAGGACTCCACACCTGCTCCGACACCCACGACCGACCCGACGCAGGCACCGAGCGAGGCGCCGACACCGGCGCCTGGCGACGGTGGGGACACCGACGGGACCGGCGAGAACGGTGGTCCGGCAGCCCCGGGGAACGGCAATGGGAACGGCGGCGGTGCCGGGAACGGAAACGGGAACGGCTCACCCGGATGATCCGAGACGGCTGCCGGGCGGACGCCGCCCGGCAGCCGCCCCGGGCCGCCCCGGCGGCAACGATCGGGTTTCAACGCGGCGCTGAGCGGGCCTTTTTCAGGATTGTCGCTTAGCATCGATCCATGCCTCAACAACATCGCACGGCCACCGGTGTGCTCGGCGGCTTCCTCGGCTTTCTCGGCCTGAGCGTCGCAGCGGGTGTCCTCGTCACCGCCACGGTCACCCCGGCCCTCGCCGTCACGGGGATGGCGACCAACAGCACGATCAACGTGTTCGATGGTCTGCCCGACTACCTGGCCCTCGACGAGCTGGCGCAGAAGTCCAACATCTACGCGACCGACAGCGCCGGTAACCCGCAGCTGCTCGCGTCCTTCTACCAGCAGAACCGCATCGAGGTCGGCTGGGACCAGATCAACCAGTTCGTCAAGGACGCGGCGGTCTCGGCCGAGGACCCGCGCTTCTACGAGCACGGCGGTGTCGACCTCACGGGTACGATCCGAGCCGTCGCGATCAGCGCGACCGGCCGCGACCTCCAGGGTGGTTCGTCGATCACGCAGCAGTACGTGAAGAACGTGCTCGTGCAGAAGGCCGAGGCCATCACCGACGAGGCCAAGATGAAAGCCGCGTACGAAGAGGCGACGAAGGCGACCCCGGAGCGCAAGCTCAAGGAGATGCGCATGGCCATCGGCCTCGAGAAGCGCTACGGCAAGCAGGACATCCTTCGTGGTTACCTCAACATCGCCGGCTTCGGTGGCCGCACCTACGGCATCGAAGCCGCAGCCAACTACTACTTCGCGACCTCCGCGGCCAACCTCAATCTTGAGCAGGCGGCCGCGCTGATGGCGATCGTCAACAACCCGGAGACCCTGCGTCTCGACCGCCCGGACAGTGAGACCAACGGTGCGGCGAACGGATACGCGCTCACCCTCGAACGGCGGAACTACGTCCTCGATCAGATGATCAAGGAGGGCAAGATCACGCAGGAGCAGTACGACGTCGCGATCGCGACGGCCATCACGCCCACGATCAACCCGGCGAGCACGGGTTGCCAGACGGCCGTCAACGTCAGCCCCGGCGCAGGGTACTTCTGCGACTACGTGACGCGCGTGTTCCAGAACAACCCGATCTTCGGGGCCACCGAGGACGAGCGCTGGGCCGCGTTCAACCGCGGTGGGTACAGCGTGTTCACGACGCTCGACCTCGACGTCCAGTACGCCGCCCAGACGGCGATCGACGAGCTCATCCCGCGGGTGAGCGACCAGCTCGACATCGGTGCCGTCTCCGTCACGGTCCAGCCCGGGACGGGGCGCATCCTCGCGATGGCGCAGAACAAGGACTACTCGAACGACCCGGACGTCCTGGCCACCGGCGCCAACTACTCCGCGGTCAACTACAACACCGACGTCGATTACGGCGGGTCCACCGGCTTCCAGCCGGGATCGACGTACAAGACGTTCACGCTCGCCGAATGGCTCAAGGAGGGCCACGGTCTGAACGAGGGCGTCGACGGTCGCAAGCGCTCGCCCTGGGGCACCTTCAAGGACTCCTGCGCCGACGGCGGGACCGTGTACGCCGGTTCCGACTGGAACCCCGGCAACGACGAGGGCGGCAACGGTGGCCAGTACACCGCGCTCCAGTCGACGAAGCAGTCCATCAACACCGGCTTCATCGCGATGGCGAAGCAGCTCGACCTCTGCGGCATCCGCAAGACGGCCGAGTCGATGGGCGTGCACCGCGCCGACGGCGGGCCGCTCCTGCAGTCCCCTGCCACCGTGCTCGGCACGAACGAGGTCGCCCCGCTCAGCATGGCGACGGCCTTCGCGACCTTCGCATCGGGCGGCATCACCTGCGACCCGATCGCAATCGACCGCGTGGTGAAGCCCGACGGCACCGAGGTCCCGGTTCCTCCGGCGAACTGTCGCCAGGGTCTCGAGGCGAACGTCGCCGCCACGGCGAACGTCGCCCTCCAGGCGACGTTCAACGGCGGTACGACGAGTTCGTCCCGCATCGGTGACGGCGTGCCCCTCATCGGTAAGACGGGTACCACCGACAACAACGAGGCGACGTGGATGAGTGGCGCGAGCACGAAGGCGGCGACCGTCGTCGGCGTCTTCAACGCGACGGGCCACGTCAACCTCCGCCGTACCTACTTCGACGCCGGGCAGGCCGCGACGATCCGTCACAAGATCTGGCCGCGGGTCATGGCGACCGCCAATGCGAAGTTCGGCGGCGACGCGTTCGGCGACCCCGATCCGTCGCTCATCAACGGTCAGTCGGTCATGGTGCCCGACGTCGCCGGGAAGACCATCGAGGAGGCCCAGAAGCTCCTCGAGGACGCCGGCTTCGGCTTCGCGAACGGCGGCGCCGGCGACTCTGCGCTGCCCGCGGGTCAGGCCGCCAGCACGAACCCCTCGGGTACGGTGCCGAAGGGCTCCATCGTGACCGTCTACACCAGCAACGGCCTCCTGGCGACCGTCCCCGACGTGAGCGGCGCGGCGAGCTACGACGAGGCGAAGGCGGCCCTGCAGGGTGCCGGGTTCGCGAACGTCGGCCAGAAGTGTGCGGTCGATCCCGCAGCGACGACACCGAAGGTGACCGGAGTCGATCCACCGGCCGGGACCGCGGCGCGCAAGGACGGCAAGGTGACGGTGACAATCTCGAAGACCAGCTGTTAGCGTTCCGACGCCGGCACGGAGGGCCCGATCGTTTTCGATCGGGCCCTCCGTCGTCTTCACGGGGCCCGCTCCGGGCGTCTTCGGAGGGGCCAGCGGGTACGCTCGTGGGACGGTCGGCACCACTCGACGACCGAGGAGGAGACGATCGATGGCGGCACCCATGAGCACCGGCGGCAGACTCGGAACGGCAGCGGCCGTCGTGGCAGGCCTCGGGGCCCTCACCTTCGGGTACGCGTCCGTGATCGAGCGCAACGCCTTCACGCTGCGCAGGGTGACCGCTCCGGTCCTCCCGCCCGACGCCGAGCCGATCACCGTGCTGCACCTCTCCGACCTCCACATGGCGCCCTGGCAGCGCCGGAAGCAGGCCTGGCTGCGGTCGCTGGCCGATCTCCGGCCGGACGTCGTGATCAACACCGGAGACAACCTGGGGCATGAGCAGGGCATCGACGGGATCAGGGCTGCGCTGTCGGTGTTCGCGGGGGTTCCTGGGGCGTTCGTGCACGGCTCGAACGACTACTACGGCCCGACCGCGAAGAACCCGTTCAAGTACTTCACGCAGACCTCGTCGAAGCACGTCTCACCGACCACCCTCGACACGGGCGCGCTCGAGCGGTTCTTCATGGACGAACTCGGCTGGATCGACCTCAACAACGCGGTCGGTGAGATCTCGGTCCGCGGGACCCGTCTCGACCTGTTCGGCGTCGACGACCCGCACAAGCACTTCGACCGTCTGGACACGTTGACGGCCCTCATCGACGAGCGGCTGGATGCCGAGACGTTGGAGACCGATGACCCGTCCCTGGCGCACACCGTGACGGTGGGCGTGATGCACGCTCCGTATCGTCGGGTGCTCGACGCCTTCGTGACCCAGGGTGCGCAGTTCATCTTCGCGGGTCACACCCACGGTGGTCAGGTCTGTGTGCCGGGCTACGGGGCACTCGTGACGAACTGCGACATCCCTCGCAAGCAGGTGAAGGGGCTCAGCGTCTGGCGCCACGCCCTCCGCTCGGCGTACCTGAACGTGTCCGCTGGCATCGGGACCTCCATCTACGCGCCCGTGCGGTTCGCCTGCCGGCCGGAAGCGTCGCTCGTGACGTTCCTTCCTCGTCGCACGGTGGTCTGACCAGGCCCGACTGCCCTTCGACAGGCTCAGGGACCGGGACCTTCCGGGCTGTGCTGTCGGGGTAGCGGGATGTGCAATCCGCCAGCCCAGCGGACCGCCAGCCCCCGAAAACAGAGAAGCCCGGCCAGACGATTTCTCGTCTGACCGGGCTTTGCTGTCGGGGTAGCGGGATGTGCAACCCGCCAGCCCAGCGGACCGCCAGCCCGAGAAACAGAGAAGCCCGGCGGATACTTGCGTATCTGCCGGGCTTTGCTGTCGGGGTAGCGGGATTTGAACCCACGACCTCTTCGTCCCGAACGAAGCGCGCTACCAAACTGCGCCACACCCCGATGGCCCGAAGGCCTTGTCTAGGATAGCCGATTTTTCAGCGGCTGTTCGCCACTTCCTGGAATCGGTGGATCCCGGACCGGATCAGCCGAGCGCCGCCATCGCCGCCCGGCCGATCCGTGATCTCACGCCTGCTGGCGGCGACGCACGACCACGGTGCCGAGCGCGGCAGCACCGACGGCGAGGAGCCCACCGGCCACCCATGGGAGGGCGGTTCCGGCGAACCCGGTGTCGGCGAGGGCGTTGCCCCCGGCAGACGGGTCGGAGGCCGACGCGGCGGCAGCAGCGGCGTCCGCGGGGTCCAGCACGGTGAAGTCGGACGAATCGGTCACGGCGCCCTGGGTCGCGGTCAACGTGTAGGTGCCCGCGGGGTCCGCAGCCGTGTCGATGGAGACCTGGATGTCTCCGGCGGCGTCAGCGACGGTCGACAGCGTGCGAGCGGACACGCCGGCCACCGAGGAGTCGATGGTGATCGACACGGTCTGGTTCGCGGCCCAGAAGTCCGAGCACGAGTACGAGACCGCCGCGCCGCGCGCGACGCTCGCCGGCGTGATCGAGTTACAGCTGCCTGGACCGTAGCTGTCGCCCTCGACCGCGTTGGCTGCGGTGGGCAGCGCGACGACGGCGAGGAGGACGAGTGCGGCGGCGGAGAGAGTTCGTTTCATGTGCGGGCCCCTAGGTGTGCGGATGGCGCATGCGCTGCGTGATGCGACATGCGGACACGGCCTGGAGCCGAGCGCTGTTCACTCGTGGCCTCCATGGCCGTCATCATGCTAGGGCAGCCGCTCGCTCGCCAGAGCTGGAAAACCGCGGAATTCCGCGGATGTGACCACCTTTGGGGGTACGCCCTGTCCGCCTGACGCCAGGCCGTGGTCCGAGCGGACGACCGCCCGGACCACGCATCCCGACCGACGGATCAGGCCGTCTTGCGGCGACGGATCGCCATCGCGCCGACGACGCCGGCACCGACGACGAGGAGGCCTCCGCCGATCCACGGCAGGGCTCCACCGTCGAAGCCGGTCGAGGCGAACTCGCGCTCCGAGACCTGGAACGAGGCGCTCTCCGTGGTGGCGCCCTGGGTCGCCGTGACCATGCAGGTGCCGGAGGCGGTCTTGCTGGTCTCGATCGTCACCGCGAACGCGCGGGCGGCGTCTGCGCTGAACGTGCCGGACGTGGGTACGGCGCTCTGCTCGGCGGCCTGCTCGGTCGCTCCGGCGGTGTTCGGCTTCGCAGCGGGAATGCTGCAGCCGGGCCCGGCGACGGTGACCGTCACCGGAGTGCCGGGGTCGAAGGTGCCGTCGCAGCGGAAGACGGTCGACTCCCCCTGGGTCACCGACACCGGTGTGAGGGTCGCACAGCCGGCAGGGCCGTAGGTGGACGAGTCGGTCGCTGCACTCGCGGCGGTCGGGGCCGCGAAGACTGCCAGGAGGCAGAGCGATGCTAGGGCAAGGGTGCGCTTCATGTTGATATCCCCAAGGAACGTCGAGTACCCCCTGCGTCCGCCGATTTCGGGTGGGCGTCCGCGCGAGGTTCCCCAGGGTCACGAATTCGGGTGCGTGGCTTCCTGAGGTGTTGTCATGCTATGTCAGGAGCCGCACCGAGGGAAGGCTGAAATGGTCGTTTTGCCCGTGATTCCGGGGGTTGTGACCAGGTTTGGGGGTACGTCGGAGGCCTTCGGAGCGAGCACGGTGAAGATGAGTTCCGTTGTCGCCCCCGGAGTGAGGGTCACGTCGGTCTGGGCGTAGAGACGACCGTTCGGGTCGGTCACGGCCTTCACCGGCAGGTCCTCGCCGTCGCTCGCACGGAGCAGGGTCGCGCCGAGCGGGCCGTGGATCACGACGCGCGTCGCGATGTCTCCCGCGGGGGTGCCGAAGCGCCCGCCGGCGGTCACGTAGTCCGGCAGGGAGGTTGCGGCGTCCGCCGGTGCGGTGGACGTCAGGGTGACGGCGACGACGTATTCGGCGCCCTGTTTCGTGCACCGGGCGTCGCGGATGTCGACCTTCGTCTCCAGGTAGTAGTCCATCTTCGCGCGGGTCAGGTCTTCGAGGTAGACCCCGGTGTACACGGCTGCGTCGTCGGTCGCCGGTGGGATCCCGGCGAGGCTCGTCTCGGCGATCAACGCCTGTTCGGTGGGGACCGCACTCCACACGTGGAGACGGTTCTCCGCACCGGACTCGGACAGGGCCTGGACGAGGGCGCCGGGGTCGGGCGAGCGGGAGATCATGCCCTCGAACACCGCACCCGAGACGGCGGCGAAGAACGCGTCCTGCACGAGCCGGTCCGGGAACCGCGCGTAGACGTCGCTCAGCAGCGTCTTCGCCGCGTTGTCGGCGGTGAGCTCGGTGCCGTCCGGGAGGGCGACGGGCCCGGTCGCCTCAAGCAGGTGTGCGAGGACGTAGGGGTCGACGGCGACCACGGTGTCGATGGGAACGCCGAACACCTGGGTCCCCATGGCTGCGGCGAGCTCGCCGGTGCGACTGAAGTCGACCGTGAGGTTGGTGTCCTGGATGTACCGGCCGAGGTTGTCGGTGTAGACGTTCTGCTCGAACGGGGTGAGCGGGAGTACCGGGGCGGGGAATCCGGAGAAGTCGTCGCTCCCCCGGGTGCCGACGAAGGAGATGACGCCGTTCTCCGCGTGGATGAGGGCCACCGCCCCGGCGATGCCGCCACTCGAGCGCAGCTCCGCGTTGTTCTGGATCATCACCATGATGTTCCGAGGCCCGGCCCCTCCCGCCATGTCCGGCAGGAGCGCCGTGGCCCGCGCCGCGGTGTCGAGCATCGTGGATGCACCGGTGATCGTGCGGGTGAGCTTCTCGACGGCGTCCGCGACCACCGGCAGCGCACCGTCCGTGCCGATCGTGTCCACGCGCCCGGCGATGGCCTCAGCCGCTGCAGACGCCTCGGCCACGGTCGGCGCGACGGCGCGGAGCGGCTCCGTCGCGATCGACCCGTCCCCGGGGAGCAGGGACGACAGGTTCACCTGATCGGCGATCTCGACGACCTTCGGCACGACGTCGACCGCGACGTCGTCGGTCGCAGCGGCGGCCTGTCGCACCGCGGAGAAGTTCACGCCGAGGATCGGGACCGCCTCGGCCGCCCGCCAGATGGGATCACTCGTCAGCGACACCGCCTCGCCGGTGTGCTTGGTGAGGGCACGCTGCGTGACCTCGGTGCCGCTCGCGTCACCCTTGAGCACGGCCGACTGGAGCGCCTTCGCCTCCGACTGGGCGGCTTCGAGCGCGTTCTTCGCCAAGGACGCCCGGACGCCGAGCCAGGCTCCGAGCGCGAGGACGATGAGGAGGACGGCGAGTGCGATCCACCACAGACGCGAACGCCGGCGGCCGGGCAGGCGGATGCCGGCCGTCGCCGGGCGTGGGTCAGCCAAGAGTGCTCCTTGTTCGGGTAGGCACAGCCTAACCGCCGGATGACGACCTCCGAGGGTCGCTGCACGCCCCCTTTCAGGGGTGGACGACGCACGCCACAGCAGGGCTCACGGCCGCTCATGGCCTACGATTGCGGGGTGCCGTCAGCACGCCCGTCGACCGATCTGGAGCCGCACCGCAGATGACCCGCACGCCGCGCATCGTGATCGGGATCCTGCTGCTGCTCTGCCTGTGCGTCATGCTCGGCATCGCGTTCTGGCCGACGCCAGTCGACGCCGACGGCCGGACGACGCTGCTGGCGATCCTCGATCGCTTGCAGGCCGCGGGCGCCCCGACCTGGTTCGACTACCGCTTCGTCGAATCGGCCGCGAACGTCGTGCTGTTCATCCCGCTCGGAGCACTGCTCGCCCTCGAGCTGCCGTTACGCCTCTGGTGGGTCGCACCGCTGACGACGACCCTGTTCTCGGTCGCGATCGAACTCGGACAGACCCTGCTCCCCGAGCGGGTCGCGACGATCGCCGACGTCTACGCCAATGCGGCCGGAGGGCTGCTCGGCGCGACGATCGTGCTCGTCGTCCGGCTACTCGTCACCGGTCACGGACGACCGAGACCGACGTAACGCCACCCGGCGCCCCGCCAGGCGTCCACGTCGAGGCAGTTGCGTCCGTCCACGATCGTCTTGCCCGCGGTCAGCTCGGCGACGGCCGAGGGGTCCAGGGCTCGGAACGCCTTCCACTCGGTCACGACCACGACGATGTCCGCGTCCGTCACGGCCTCTTCCGCCGAGTCAGCGAACGTCAGCTGCGGGTGGAGCCGACGCGCGTTGGGGACCGCTTCCGGATCGAAGGCGAGCACCTTCGCACCCAGTCCGTTGAGGCCGACGGCGACATCGAGGGCCGGCGAGTCTCGGACGTCGTCGCTGTCGGGCTTGAACGCGAGCCCGAGCACCGCGACCCGCTTCTGGTAGGCGCTCCCGCCGAGCTCCTCGACGACGAGGTCGATGACGCGCTGACGACGACGAAGGTTGATCGCGTCGACCTCCTTGAGGAAGGCAACCGACTCCCCACGACCGAGCTCCTCGGCGCGAGCGGTGAAGGCGCGGATGTCCTTCGGCAGGCAGCCGCCGCCGAACCCGACACCGGCGTTGAGGAAGCGGCGACCGATCCGGGCGTCGTAACCGATCGCATCGGCGAGCTCCGTGACGTCGGCGTCGGTGACCTCGGCGATCTCCGCCATCGCGTTGATGAAGGAGATCTTCGTGGCGAGGAACGCGTTCGCGGCGACCTTCACGAGCTCCGCGGTCGAGTACCCGGTGGCGACGAGCGGCGTGCCGGTGGAGAGTGCCTGCGCGTAGACCTCGTCGAAAGCGGCTCGAGCGACGGCGGCGTCTTCGGGAGCCGGCGGCAGCCCGTACACGAGTCGGTCGGGCGCGATCGTGTCCTGCACGGCGAAGCCCTCCCGCAGGAACTCGGGGTTCCAGGCGAGCACGGCGCCGGTCGGGGCGACGAGTTCGGCCAGGCGCGCAGCGGTGCCGACGGGGACGGTCGACTTGCCGACGACGACGTCTCCTGCCGACAGGTGCGGCAGGAGGGCCGTCACCGCGGCGTCCACGTACCGCAGGTCGGCCGCGTTGGAGCCGGACTTCTGCGGCGTGCCGACCGCGACGAAGTGCATGGTGGCCCCGGCCGCGTCGGCCATGTCCGTACTGAACCGCAGACGGCCCGACTCGACGCCGGCCAGCAGCAGCTCCGGAAGGCCGGGCTCGAAGATCGGCGAGCGTCCGGCGGCGAGCGCCTCGATTTTGGCCGGGTCCACGTCGATGCCGACGACCTCATGCCCGATCGATGCCATGGCGGCCGCGTGCACGGCCCCCAGGTAGCCGCAGCCGATGACGGAGAGCTTCATGCGTGTGATCCTTCGCTGATGGGAGGTGCGCTGGGTGTGCTGGACAGGCGACCGCCGGACTCCTGCAGGTAGCAGACGCCGCAGAGCGATTCGTAGGTGACGGTGGTGCCGTCGATGGCGACCTGGTCGCCGTCGAAGACGAACGTGTCGCCGAACCGGCGGCCGTTGAAGATCGCCTTTCGACCACAACGGCAGATCGTCTTGAGCTCTTCGAGGCTGTGGGCCACCTCGAGGAGGCGGCGGCTCCCGGGGAACGCGACGGTCTGGAAGTCGGTCCGGATGCCGTAAGCGAGGACCGGGATGCCCTCGAGCAGCGCGATGCGCAGCAGGTCGTCGACCTGTTCCCCGTGGAGGAACTGGGCTTCGTCGACGAGCAGGCAGCTGACGTCCTCGCCGGTCTCCTGCACGACGCGGCGACGGTGCTCCGCGAACACCCGGACGGCGTCGTCGTCAGGACCGAGCAAGAAGTCGGCGTCGCGGGTCACGCCGAGGCGACTGACGATGGCGGCGTCGCCCTTCGTGTCGAGGGACGGCTTGGTGAGGAGGACGCGGTGGCCGCGCTCCTCGTAGTTGAACGCCGCCTGGAGCAAGGCGGTGCTCTTGCCGGAGTTCATCGCCCCGTATCGGAAGTACAGTTTCGCCACCAGGCAAGCTTAGGGTTCCCAAGCTGCACCTGTCGCATCCGACGAGGGGCCGGGCGAGGACCCGTGTCGGGGCTACAGCGAGATGTCGAGGGCCTCGGCGGTGCTCTCGAGGACCTTCGCCGCCGTCTCGGGGACGTCGTTCAGCGTCGAGCCGTAGGTCGGGATCATCTCGCGGAGCCTCGGCTCCCACGCGGTCATCCTGTCGGGGAAGCACTTGCGCAGGACGTCGAGCATGATCGGCACGGCCGTCGATGCGCCGGGCGAAGCGCCCAGCAGTCCCGCGATCGTGCCGTCCGCACCCGTGATGACCTCGGTGCCGAACTGCAGAACGCCGCCCTTGGCCTTATCCTTCTTCATGACCTGGGCTCGCTGCCCGGCCTCGATGAGGTACCAGTCCTCGTCCTTCGCCGTCGGCAGGAACTCGCGGAGGCTGTCCATCTTCTGCTTGCGGGACTGCAGGAGCTGCCCGATGAGGTACGTGATGAGGCTCGGGTTGTCCTTCGCGACCGCCAGCATCGGGAGGAGGTTGTGCGGGCGCACCTGGGTGACGAGGTCGAGCATCGATCCGCGCTTGAGGAACTTCGGGCTGAACGTCGCGTAGGGGCCGAAGAGGAGGCTCGCCTGACCGTCGACGACGCGGGTGTCGAGGTGCGGGACCGACATCGGCGGGGCCCCCACCGAGGCCTGGCTGTAGACCTTGGCCTGGTGCTTCGAGACCACCGCGGGGTTGTCGGTGCGGAGGAACTGCCCACCGATGGGGAAGACGCCGTAGCCCTTGATCTCGGGGATCCCGGACTTCTGCAGCAGCTTGAGCGCCCATCCGCCGGCGCCGACGAAGACGAAGCGGGCGTTGATCTCCATCGGAGAACGTCCGAGCGTCTGACGGCCTCGGATGCGCCAGGTGCCGTCCTTCAACCGCTTGAGCGACCGGACCTCGTGGTTGGTGCGGACGTGGGCGTTCGGCGCCGCGCCGAAGAGCTTGTGCGTGAGCGAACCGAAGTCGACGTCGGTGCCCGCGGTGATCCGGGTGGCCGCGATGCGTTCGCCGACGGCACGCCGGTTGATGAGCAGTGGAGCCCACTCGGCGATGACGGCCGGGTCCTCCGAGAACTCGATGCCGGCGAAGAGCGGCTGATCCTTCAGCGCCTCGTAGCGTTTCCGCAGGTATTCGACGTCCTTGTCGCCGCGCACGAACGTCATGTGCGGGGTCGGGTTGATGAAGGTGTCGGGTGCGCCGAGCAGGCCCTCCTCGACGAGGTGCGACCAGAACTGACGGCTGAGCTGGAACTGCTCGTTGATGCCGATGGCCTTCGCCGGGTCGACGTGGCCGTGGGCGTCCTGCGGCATGTAGTTGAGCTCGCACAGCGCGGCGTGGCCCGTCCCGGCGTTGTTCCAGGGGTTGGAGCTCTCGAGTGCGACGTCGCTCAAGCGCTCGTACACCTCGACCTTCCAGTCAGGCTGCACCTGGTGGATGAGGGCGGCGAGCGTGGCGCTCATGATGCCACCACCAATGAGGGCTACGTCGATGGTTTCGGTCACCAGAGCAGTCTAGTCGCGGCGAGGCCCGAGCTCTCCACCCGCGTGCTGTCGCTGATCGCATGCTGTGAGATCGCTCGATGTCGAGACACTTCGGCCCGACTGCACGACCGCCGGGTCAGCGTCCGGGGAGCGCGGGGGTGAGGGCGTCGAGCTCCTCGAGCATGCGCTGCGCGAGGTGCGCGTACCCGGCGTCGCTCGGGTGGAGGCCGTCGGCGGATATCCACGTCGCCGGGTCCTCGTCCAGCCAGTGCGACGCCCCGGAGATGTAGTCGGCCCCGATGGTGTCGGCGGCGTCGTGCACCCATCCGATGATCTGTTCGACGGAGGCCGGTCGCTCAGCGGTGTACCACCAGGGCTCCACCACGATGATGCGGGTGCCGGGCAGCCCGTCGCGCAGCCGCTGGAACTCCGGCAGGATCGCCTCCCGGATCGCCTGCTCGTTGCCGGTCCACTCGAAGTTGTCGTTGATGCCGAGCGCGACGATGAGGACCTCGGGGTGCTGCGCGATGACGTCGGCCGTGACATCGCCGACCTTGTCGCGCTTTCGGACGAACCCGAGACCCGGGTAGCCGGCGTTGTACTCCGTCCAGCCCTCGGCCTTCGCGACGAGCGAGGACCAACGGGCGGCCGGCGACGACGCTGCCGAGCCCTTCGTGTACGAGTCGCCGTAGAACGCGACGAGCGGTCCGACGGCGACCTCGGACCCGGAGGTGTCGGCGCGGGCGACCGTCGTCTGCTGGACATCGGCACGCAGGCCACTCACGGTGATCACCGCGGTGACGGCGATGGCGGCCGCGATGAACGCGGCCAACCACCGTCGGCGCAGGCGTGGTCGCTGGCGGGCCATGTCGTCGTCCTCGATCGGGTGGAGGGAGGGCCGGTCAGACCGTTGCGGGCTGTGCGAGCAGCTCGGCGGCGACGATCTCAGCGATCTGCACCGCGTTGAGGGCCGCACCCTTGCGCAGGTTGTCGTTCGAGATGAACAGCGCGAGGCCCTTGCCGGCCGGCGCGCTCTGGTCGGGACGGATGCGCCCCACGAACGACGGGTCCGCACCGGCGGCCTCGAGCGGCGTCGGAACGTCCGACAGCTGGACGCCTGGAGCGTCACGGAGCAGCTCGATCGCACGTTCCGGCGACAGGTCGCGCGAGAACTCGGCGTTGATGGCGAGCGAGTGGCCGGTGAACACGGGCACGCGTACGCAGGTGCCCGACACGAGCAGCTCGGGGAGCTCGAGGATCTTCCGGCTCTCGTTGCGGAGCTTCTTCTCCTCATCGGTCTCGCCGAGGCCGTCGTCGACGATCGAGCCGGCGAGCGGGATGACGTCGAAGGCGATCGGGGCGACGTACTTGTCGGGAGCCGGGAACTCGATCGCCGAACCGTCGTGGACGAGTCGGGTGAGGTCGCCCTGGGCGACCGCGGCCTCGATCTGGCCGGCGAGTTCAGCCGCGCCGGCGAGCCCGGACCCGGAGACGGCCTGGTAGGTGTTGACGATGAGGCGGGTGAGCCCGGCCTCGGCGTCGAGGACCTTGAGGACCGGCATGGCCGCCATTGTCGTGCAGTTGGGGTTCGCGACGATGCCCTTGACCGCGTCCTTGATGGCGTGCGGGTTCACCTCGCTGACGACGAGCGGGACCTCGGGATCCATACGCCACGCGCTCGAGTTGTCGATGACGAGCGCACCGGCAGCGGCGAACCGCGGAGCCTGCGTGCGGGAGCCGGTCGCGCCGGCCGAGAACAGGGCGATGTCGATGCCGCTCGGGTCGGCCGTCTCGACGTCCTCGACCACGATGTGCTGGCCACGGAACGGGAGCGTCGTGCCCGCCGAGCGAGCCGTCGCGAAGAAGCGGATCTCGCTGATCGGGAACTCACGTTCCTCCAGCAGGCGGCGCATGACCTTGCCGACCTGACCGGTCGCTCCGACGACACCGACACGTACACCGTTGCTCATGGGGATTCCTCTGGTTTCAGGGGTTGTTGTGAACCATCTTGCATCAGGATCGGCCAGGCTCCGGCCCCTGAGCCTGTCGAAGGGTCGTTCCTCAGCCTGCCGAAGGGCGGGCTCAGCGGCCGGTGCCACCGTGGACGACGGCTTCGTCCTCGCCGTCGAGACCGAACGCGGAGTGGACCACGTTCGCGGCTTTGTTGAGGGTGTCGGCACGCGTCACGACCGAGATGCGGATCTCACTGGTGGAGATCATCTCGATGTTGATGCCCGCTGCGCTGAGCGCCTCGAAGAGCTTCGCCGAGACGCCGGTGTTCGTGCGCATGCCGGCACCGACGAGGGCGAGCTTGCCGATCTGGTCGTCGTGCTGGATGGCCGAGAAGCCCACCCGCTCCTGCTCGGCCGCGAGCGCGCGGAGGACCTGCTGCGCCTCGGGCTTCGGCAGGGTGAACGAGATGTCGGTGACGCCGGAGACGGCGGTCGACACGTTCTGGACGATCATGTCGACGTTGCCGCCCGACTTCGCGACGATCGTGAAGATCTCCGCCGCCTTGCCCGGCAGGTCGGGGACACCGACGACGGTGATCTTGGCTTCGCTGAGGTCGGTCGCGACTCCGGCGACGATGGGCTGCTCCATGGGTGCCTCACCTGCTCCTGGGTTGTTGCGGCCCGCGTCGTTGAGGACGAGCGTGCCTTCGTTGTTGTTGAAGGACGACCGGACGTGGAGCGTCACGCCGTGGCGGCGTGCGTACTCGACGGCGCGGATGTAGAGGACCTTGGCGCCCGAGGCCGCGAGCTCCAGCATCTCCTCGCTGGAGATGCGGTCGATCTTCCGGGCTTTCGGGACGACGCGGGGGTCGGAGGTGAAGATGCCGTCGACGTCGGTGTAGATCTCGCAGACGTCGGCGTCGAGGGCGGCGGCGAGCGCGACGGCCGTGGTGTCGGAGCCGCCACGACCGAGCGTGGTGATGTCGCGGGTGTCACGGTTGAAGCCCTGGAAACCGGCGACGATGACGATGGCGCCGTCGTCGAGGGCCTCGCGCAGGCGCACGGGGGTGACGTCGACGATGCGCGCTGCACCGTGCTGGGCGTCGGTGATCATACCGGCCTGGCTGCCGGTGAAGGAGCGTGCGACGTAGCCCATGCTGCTGATCGCCATGGCGAGGAGCGCCATCGAGATGCGCTCGCCGCTGGACAGCAGCATGTCGAGCTCGCGGGGCGCCGGGATGGGCGTCACCTCGTGGGCGAGGTCGAGCAGTTCGTCGGTCGTGTCACCCATCGCCGAGACGGCGACGACGACCTCGTTGCCCGCTTTGCGGGTCTCCACGATGCGCTTCGCCACGCGCTTGATGCTCTCGGCGTCCGCGACGGAGGACCCGCCGAACTTCTGCACGATCAATGCCATCGGATCTCCTGGGGAAGTCGGTGCGGGCACGAGCGGCCCAGCGATCATCCTACCCATCCGGGCATTCCGCGCCGTTCATGTGACGAAGGGCACCCTCACCCGCTCCGGGGAAGGAGATCCGCCCCGCGACAGGACGCTTCGGCCCGTTCGGTCCTGCTGTCGCGCCGATCTCCTGCGGTGGGGAGGCGGGTGGGCCTCGGTAGGGTTGGCCTATGCAGCAGGAAGACGCGCGGGTGCTCGCGACGGTGCGACGCCTCTGGCAGGGGCTCGCCTCGCCGACCGCGCGGTTCTCCGCCGGCCGCGTCGCCGTCGTCGTGAACGCCGGCTCGATGGCGTGCCCGCCCGGATGGATCGGCGTCGTCGAGATCGACGGCAGCGCCCTCGCGATCGTGCCCGACGAGGACACCGCCAGGCGACTCGCCATCGAGGACGAATCGCCGAGGAGCGTCGGGACGGTCGAGTTCCTCCGCTCGCGCGTGCAGGTCGCCGAGGTCCTCGGGCCGGCGACGCTCGACTACCTGCTGCCCGGGCGGTTCCGACCGGCCGAGGAGATCGACGTGGTGGCGAGCAAGGCGAGCGACCCGGCCATCGAGTCGCTGCTGTCGAAGGTGGGCGATGACGAGGCCTCGGAGAGCGGGATCTTCGGCATCACCTCGCCGCTGTTCTCGGTGCGCGAGCACGGTCGGGTCCTCGCCGTCGCCGGCTACCGGTCGTGGCCGTTGGGTGTCGCGCACGTGACGGCGTTGACCGCCCCGGAGGCTCGCGGGACCGGTCTCGCGACCAGGCTGGCCTCGACCGCGGTCGAGCATGCCCTCGCGGCAGGGCTCCTCCCCCAGTGGCGCGCCGCCGACACGAACCCCGGCTCACGCGCCGTCGCCCGCAAGCTCGGCTTCTCCGCGATCGGCCGGCAGCTGTCTGCCCGCCCGGTGGTCGCCGAGTGGCCGGCGCCCTCCGCCGACGCCTGAGGCGCGCCCAGCTGCCCTGACTCAGGAGTCCCTCGGCACGGCGCAACCCACCAGCCCCGACACACCGGACGACTCCTGAGAAAGGGCCGATGGCAAGAGGGAGGGGTGGAGGGGCGGGCGAGGAGGCGGGGTGGTCAGCCGCTGACGACGGTGCGACCCTCGAAGGCACGACCGAGGGTGACCTCGT